>URBY01000014.1 GCA_900546245.1 uncultured Mycoplasmatota bacterium
TTAAGTATACCCCCCCCCCAGAAGTGTTTTGTCAAGAGAAAAATTTGAGCCCATTTACAAAAAAAGAGATAAATCATTATTGAAATATTATCTCTTTACTAAAATATTATACATTCTCTGTACCATATTTTTTCTTATATATAAATTTTCTAAATGAATCTATTGGAATAACAGTAATAGCAAGCATAAGCATTATTAAAAATTCAAATAAAGTAAGTGATTTTGTTCTAAACATAGTACCACCAAAATAAATTAAAATTATTTGAACAATTGTAATAAATGCCATAATTAATATAAATGTTTTATTTTTTTCAATATTTGAAAAAATATTAATTCTTGATGTTCTTGCTGAAAAACTATTAAATATATCTATAAATATAAATAATCCAAAGAAAGCACTCATTATATATGCATTATTTGCACTTGTTCTAAATAATGAATTTATAAAATCTGATTTTAAGAAAAATAAACATAAGAAACTAGAATAAATACTTGTTACAGCAATTTCACTAATCATATATCTATTTATTATTGACTCATTTTTCTTTTTAGGTTTTTCTTTCATATAGTCAATAAGTGGTGGTTCAAATGCAAATGCAAGTCCTGCAAGTGTATCCATAATCATATTAATCCAAAGCATTTGAATAACAGTTACTGGTGTATCTATTCCTATAAATGGACATATTACAGATATAAAAACAGCACACATGTTTATTGTAAGTTGTACAATTAAGAACTTTCTTATACTTTTAAATATTGTTCTACCATAAAGTACTGCTTTTGATATTGATAAAAAGTTATCATCAAGTATTACAATATCACTTGCTTCTTTAGCAACTTCTGTACCACTTCCCATTGAAAAACCAACATCTGCCTTTTTAAGTGCTGGAGCATCATTTACTCCATCCCCTGTCATACCAACAACTAAATTATTCATTTTAGCAATTTTTACAAGTTTACTTTTATCTTTTGGAAGTGCTCTTGCAACTACTCTTAAATTAGGTAAAATCTTTTTTATTTCCTCATCTGTCATACTATTTAATTCATCTGAAGTAAGTGCAATATCTGTACTTTTTTCAATTAATGATAATTCTTTTGCGATATTAATCGCAGTTTTTTTATTATCACCTGTTATCATAACAGTTTGTATTGAAGCGTCTTTCATAAGTTTAATACCTGATATTGCTTCTTTTCTTATTTCATCTTTTAAACATACTACTCCAACTAAAGATGAATTTCTAAAGTTTTTTAAATCTAAATTATTATTTGTAATAAGAACTAAAACTCTTATTCCTTTACTTGTTAATGATTCTATTTTTTCTTTTACTTTATCTTTATTTTTAAATTCTTTTCTTTCACCAAACTCATCAACATAATACTTACAATAGTCAAGTAATTTTTCTGGTGCGCCTTTTACCAAATTTATTTTATATTTATTGTCTATTTTAACTCCCGCATATTTATTTTTACTATCAAACGGAATACTATCTACTCTTCTTACAGCACTTTTTTTATTTTGAACAAATGATAAAAGTGCTCTATCTGTTATATTACCTCCAAATATTTCATCTTTTTCTGAATCATAGTTACTATCATTGTTACAAACAACACTAAGAGAAAATAAATCATGATATTTTTTATTATTTAACATTTCAAATTCTTCATTATATTCTTTTAAATTACCAAGTATTACGCTTGTTACTTCTAATTTTCCTTTTGTAAGTGTACCTGTTTTATCCGTAAATAAAATATTAAGTGATCCAGATGTTTCAATACCTGTTAATTTTCTAACTAAAACATTATCTTTAAGCATTTTTTTCATATTAGTAGATAATACTAAAGTAATCATCATTGGAAGTCCTTCAGGAACTGCGACTACTATTATAGTTACACATAATGTAAGCGCATATAATAAGTTTTTAAATAAAAATGGAATATTTACTATATCTTCTTTTATTAAATTTATATCAAAATTATTTTGAATTACAAAGACTGCAAAAAGATATGAAAAAGCCGCAACAAATGAACTAATATAACCTATTTTACTTATTGTTTTAGCTAAGGCTGCAAGTCTTAATTTTAACGGTGAATCTTCCGTCTTTTCTTTTAATTCTTCTGCTATTTCACCATACATAGTATTAACTCCAACTTTATCTACTTTAAAACATGCACTTTTAGAATATACAACTGTTCCTCTAAATACTCTATTTTTATCAGTAATATCTCCATCTACTTTATATTTATACACTTCAGTACTTTCACCAGTAAGTGATGATTCATCAACACTTATTTCTCCATCAATTATATAACCATCCGCAGGAATCATATCACCTGGTTCTAAAAAAACAATATCATTTACAACTATATCATCTATTTTTTCTTCTACTATTTTTCCATTTCTTTTTACTTTACATTTTATTTTAGATGCATCTTCTTGCATTTTATTAAATGCTTTTTCTGAACCATATTCTGAAAGTGATGATATAAATGTTGCGACAAATATAGCAATCACTATTCCAAGAGTTTCAAATAAATCAAAGTCTTTAAATAAGAATACCAGTTTTATCGCAAGTGCTATTAGTAGTATTTTTATTATTGGATCTGCTAGTGCATCAAGTAAAAAGTCTATAAATTTGTTTTGTTTTTTTTCTGTAATACTATTACTACCATATTTTTTTCTAGATTTAATTACTTCTTCATCATTTAGTCCACTATTAAAATAATTATTCATTCTTATTCCTCCTAAAAAATATTACGAGGATAATTATTAAATTAATACTAGTTTTAATCGACATTATTTTTAAAATAAAAATAAATTAATACACATAAATATAATTCCAATAATAAAGAATATGGATGTTAGTTTATAGTTTTTATATCTTTTAGATTCTGGAAGTAATTCATAAAATGATATATGTATCATTATTCCCGCAATAAATGAAAATAATAATCCCATGAATATATCATTTACAAAGTTTTTTAGAAAGATAAACGCTATTAATGCACCAAATGGTTCTGAAATAGCGGATATAAATGTATAAATAAATGCCTTTGATTTTTTATTTGTAGAATAATAAATTGGTACTGCAATACTTATTCCTTCTGGTAAATTATGCATAGCTATTGCGATTGCTAAACTTATTCCTAGTGTTTTATCCATACTTGATGCCATAAATGTTGCGATACCTTCTGGAATATTATGAAGTATAATCGCAAGCATAGATATTATTCCAACTCTATATAGTTTTGTATTTTCTTTTGTTTCTGGTAAATATTTATCTATTGTCATAGATGTTAGAACGCCAATGCACAAAAATATTAAAAATAATATAATACTTAAAAATAAATTTAGGTTATTATTAAGCATATTTAATGATTCTGGCATTAAATCTAAAAGTGAAACACATACCATAACACCAGATGCAAAAGATAACGAAGAAGTAATTATTTTATCTTTATTTTTTGATGAAAAAAATATTACAAATGTTCCTAACATAGTTGCTAAGCCTGCTAATGAAGTAATAAAAAAACTATAGAAAATATCCACTATTATCACCTAATAATATAAATGAATACTGTCTATAATTTAGAACATTAATTATTTACTTTTATATCTCCACAATTATTTTCAATCTTTAAAACTATATCTGATTTTCTATCATTATTATTTATATCATTATCTCCATAATCTGTTTTTGAATCAATATATACATTTTTAATATTTGAAATAGTAATATCACCATAATCATCTTTAATTACTGAATTTTTATTTAAAGTGGCATTATTTATTTTTATATCACCACAATCACAATTTAAATTTATATAATTATATACATTTTTAATTTTTATGTCTCCATAGTTATTATCCGCATTTATATTATTTACTTCATCAATTTTTATATCTCCCGCACTAGCATTAATTTTAGCAGTTTCAACTTTCTTTATAAAAACATCCCCATAATCATTATCTATATTAATTTCTTTTACAGTATCTACATTAATATCACCCGATGATATTTTTGCGTTTAATATAACATTTTCAAATTTTTCTATTTTTGCATCTCCATAAGAATTTTCAATATTTATTTTTTTATCAAATGTTTCTGGTAAATATAATATAACTTTATCTACTTCATTATTAAAACAAAAACCTATGCATCCTTTTGATTCAACATTTATATTTAAATCTTCTTCGTTTGTTACTTTTAAATCATCTTTTGATTTTTCACTTCCATACATTTTTAATATTGCTTTATTATCACTTGAATTTTTTATATAAATATTAGATGAAGAAACTTTAATATTAACATTTTTATTTATATCATCAAAACTTTCATTATATATTAAATTATTGCTTTCTCCTTTTTTAAAAAAATCAAAATTAAATGTAAATTTATTTTTATCTTTTATTGATACTACTAAAAATATAGATAATAAAATAGTAAAAATAGAACATATACATATCAAAACAATTGTTAATACTTTATTATTTTTCATTATTTACCTCCTTTTAAAGAAAAAATCAATTTAACTATTTCTTCAATTAATACATTTATTATGAATAAAATCCAAGTAATATGCCAAGCCATAGTTGTAAAACTTACAATAAAATATATAACAAGTATAAATATTGTAATTATTTCATTTATTTGACTTACTAATTCTTCTTCTCTTGTTTTTTGTTTTTTCTCTTTTTTATTTAAGATGGCATTATAAATAAGAAGTCCAGTTGCAGTCGCAATTATTATTAAAAATATACATACACCAAGTATTGGTTTATTTAATGTTGCTGTTGCAAAAATAATCCATACAGTAGATAGTATATAAAGAACTATTGATAAGCTTATTGTTTTCGCACTTTTTCTATTATCGCTAGGTGCTTTTACACTACTTTTTTCACCTGTTAATAATTCATTCGCATCTATTTCATATAACTTACAAATAGGAATAATTTTATCAAAATCTGGTGTACTTTGATCTGTTTCCCATTTACTTACTGTTTGTCTTGATACATCTAATAATCCTGCAATTTCTTCTTGTGATAACCCTTTCTTTTTTCTTAAATCTAATAGTCTTTCTCCTAAAGACATACTTTCACCTCATTTCAAGTTCATTATAAAAAAAATATAAGTTGCATTCAAGCATTTTAACTTTGAAATTTGTCAACTAATATTAACATTATATAATACATAAATAAAAAAACGAAATTAATTTTCGTTTTCTATTACATATATATCATCATCTTTATAAAATGCATAAAAAATATTATCAAGATTTATTTTCTTTTTACTTAATTCATTATTTAACCATTTTCTTGTTTTATTAATAAATTTTAAATTATTTTCTTCTATTACACCATCAAGTACTAATGGTAATGGAAAAACATTATTATTATCATCTTGTTTTTGAAATACTGATAATTTACCATTTGTTTCTAATATTGCATAATCTACTTCTTCTATTGTTCTTATTCCTTTATCGCGTAGTTGAAGTAATAAATCATTTAAATTATATTTTTGTTTTTTCATTTCACTAAAATTTAATTTACCATTTGATATTATTACGCTTTCTTTTCCATCTAATATATCTCTAAACTTATTACTTTTTAATGATAAAAATGAAAATACAATTTGAAATAAAACTAGTATTAATGTTGGTACAATTACAAACCATATTGGATCTTTATAATTTTCAATACATATTGCGATTAATTGTGATATAAGCATTGATATAATAAAATCAAATACACCAAGTTCTCCTACTTCTCTTTTTCCCATTATTTTATATGCTATTACAACTAAAAAATAAAATAGTACTGTTCTAAAAATAATTGTCCAAATCATATTATCACCTATTTTTATTATGATTAAATGTATAAAATTTATTCAAAACGAATAATATTTACTAGGTGATTAATATGAAATATTTAAAAACTATGGCTTATGAATTTATTCTAATTCTAATTTTTACTTTAATATATACTATTCTTTATTATTTTAATATTACAAGTACTTCATTTAATAGTGTTTTAAAAATAATAAGTTTTATTCTTATATTTGTTTTAACTGGTATTAGAATTGGAAGATTAAGTAATAAAAAGGGATGGCTTGAAGGGCTTAAAATAGCTCTTATTACAATTGTTATATTCTTAGGATTATCTTTATTATTTAAATATAAAATTAATATAAAAGAAATTATTTATTATTTAATTACTATAGTTACTTTAGTACTTTCTAGTATGATTGGAATTAATTTTAAAAAGCAAAAAAATAAGAAATAAATCTTATTTTTTATTTTAATTTAATATTTTCATCCATATGATAAATAGTATCTTTATTATATATATCATTAATTTTTGTATTAAAAATTACATCTTTTAATTCTCTATCTTTTACAGGCACATATGCGCTTATAAACTCTGGTCTTAAATAAGTTTTACCATCATTACCTTTATAATATAATGGTAATATTTCATTAGTTTGCTTTTTTCCAATATACTTCTTTGGTATTTTTAAAATAACAACACCTTGTGAAAATTTATAACTATTGCA
This sequence comes from uncultured Mycoplasmatota bacterium, assembly GCA_900546245.1. Classification (GTDB taxonomy): domain Bacteria; phylum Bacillota_I; class Bacilli_A; order RF39; family UBA660; genus CAG-433. The sequence continues at coordinate 6,552 of URBY01000014.1, forward strand.
ATATTTTATTTCACGAAGCATAAATGGAAAATTTCCCATTACTTGTGCGTGATTTGAATAATCTGGTTTTGGATCATTCTCATAGCAAAGTCCTTTTGTAAAAATTTCGTTTATAATTTGATCTTTAGAAAGTGAAGTTCTATGAATTGCTGTTACAAATTCTTCTTCATCATAAGAATATATTTGTTCTAATGTTTCACCAATATTTTTATCTATTTCATTATTCATTTCATTATACATTTCATCTCTATCTTCTTTTAGATATGGAGCTTCTGGAACATTAAATCTAGGTGGTATTTTATATTTTTCACCAGAATTTTGTAACTTTTCATCCTTTTCTAAAGAAAGTAATATTCTCTCTGCTCTAAGTAATATTATCTCTTCTTTTGAAGTATTAAACATATTTACTATATAATCTTCTGTATATCCTGCCTTTTCAAATATCCTAGCTAAATCATTAGGTTTATTAATATACATAAATCTTAAATCATTTCTATTATATTTTTGCATATTTATTTGTTTCTCCCATATTCATTTAAAAATTTTTCTTTATATTCTAATATATTATCATTTTTTATAGCTTCTCTTAAATCCTCTGTAAGTTTAATTAAAAATCTAATATTATGTATAGAAAGTAGTCTACCCGCTAATTGTTCATTTGCGACTAATAAATGTCTAATATAAGCTTTTGTATAATGTTTACATGTATAACAATCACAATCATTTTCAATAGGAGTAAAATCCTCTTTAAATTTGGCATTCCTTAAATTCATTTTACCATGATGGGAAAAAGCATTACCATGTCTTGCGATTCTAGTTGGAAGAACGCAGTCAAACATATCAATTCCTCTAATAACTCCTTCAATAATATCAACAGGTTCTCCAACACCCATTAAATATCTAGGTTTATCATCTGGTATATATGGAATTGAATAATCTATTGCTTTATACATATCTTCTTTAGATTCATTATCATTCGCAACTCCACCAATACTATATCCGTCAAAATCAAGTTTAACAGTTTCTGTTGCAGAAAATTTTCTTAAATCTTCATATGCGCCACCTTGGATAATACCAAATAGTGATTGATTTTCATTATTATGTACATCTTTACCTCTTTTAGCCCATCTAAGTGTTCTTTCAATACTATTTTTCATATATTTATAGTCTGCACTTGCTGGTGGACATTCATCAAAACTCATAGCAATATCACTATCTAATTTATTTTGTATTCCAATACTTTTTTCTGGTGTTAAAAATAATTCTCTTCCATCTATATGACTTTTAAATTTAACCCCTTCTTCACTAATATCTTTTGGTCTTGCAAGTGAGAATACTTGGAAACCACCTGAATCAGTTAATATTGGTCCATCATAATTCATAAATTTATGAAGACCTCCTGCTTTTGATACTATATCTTCACCAGGTCTAAGCCATAAATGATATGTATTAGATAGTATTACCGCACTGTGCATTTCTTTTAATTCTTCTGGAACAAGTGTTTTAACATTCGCAAGTGTTCCTACTGGCATAAATATTGGTGTTTCATATGATCCATGATTTGTATGTAATATACCGTTTCTTGCTTTTGTATTTTTTTCTTGTTTTAATAATTCATATTTAATTTTCATAATACACCTCTAAAAGAATTATAACATATTTTTTGACTTTTTTTAATAGTTATTATATAATACTTTCACGTTTGCAGGAGGAAAAACTATGAATGATAGAAAAGAAAAGCAAAGAAACTATAAATCAAAAATAGCATACTCATATACAATTAAGTCAGATTATAAAGCTAAAACATTATCTAGAATAGAGGCATGTGAGAAAAATTTTAAATATTTTAGAAATTTAGATGAAGAAACAAGAGAAAGTTTAATAAAAAAAGCTGAAATACTAAAAGATAGATTTAAAATCGAAGAAAAAATTGGAGCAATAAATTATTATAATGTTGTATTAAATGTAGCAACTCGTGATAATAATCAAGACTTTAATTATGATGAAGCTATCGCATTATTAATTGAAACAATAGATCCTAAATTAATTCTATTAAGATTATCTAGAAAGTACACTAAAGAATCAGAAAGAGAAATTATGTCAAATAGACTATTTGGATTCTATGAACCAAGATTAATAGAATTTGAAAGAGAATATGCTAAAACATTTCATAGAGCAAATGTGGATGCATTAGTAAAAAAATTAGAAGCAGCACGCTCCTAATTTTTTATTTTTTATACTCTTTTTCTGAATCATTATAAATAACATTTAATATGTTATCACTTAATATTGGTTCTCCATCTATCTTTAAATGCATCATACTATCAATATCTTTTGGATAACTAACAATTCTAACATCACCTAACTGATATTCTATTCTTCTAAAATTTCTAATAAGTTTATCAGTCATATTATTCTGTATTCTTTCTTGTTCTTTTAGATTTTCATCTATAATTTTATTAAATTCATCAAAAGAAACTTTACCCTTTAACTTACCTACTTTTTTCATAATAGCTTTCTCTTTAGCTTTATATCTAATTGGCATATAATCAACTGCATTTATTTTTGTAATATTATTATCTTTTAATAATTTTATAAAAATACTAATAGACATTAGTGCACTTGGTGATACATCTTTAATATTATCAAGTTCATAATCATCTTCTACATTTTTATTTACCTTATATAAAATTCTATTTATTTTTTTAGAATAAGAATTACTATTTCTATTTTTATCATTCTTTACAGAATATATATAACATTCATTATTGCTAATACCATAATATATTTTAGGTAAATCAAATACTTCTTTATTATTCTTATCTCTTATAATATATGGACAAAAAGAATAAGGAGTTTCAAGTACAGGATTATTTATTTTAATAGAATATACTATATCACTATTACATAAATACTCTATATTATTAGCTATTTTACAATCTGATTCATTATAGTATAATGGATCACTAAAAAAATTTATTCTATTTTTTAAATACTCTATAGGATTTTGTAGATCCAAATCAGTTACATTATTCCAAACACTTGAAAGTATAAAATCTATGATATATGTTTTATTTCCTTCATAATAGACATAATCTATATCCTTTAAATTAGAACTCATAATAAATTCATACATTTTCTTAGTATAAAGAATTAATAACTTATCAAACAATTCTTTATTTTTAATTTCAAGAGTTTCAAAAACATTTCCATTTAAGTACTTTGAACTACCATTTCTTGTTTGAAATTCTATATTAAATTTAAATCCATCAATATCTATAACGCCACCAGTTGCTTCTATTAATATTTTATTATAAAATTCATTTATTATTAATTCATCCATATTTCACCTATTTTATAAACATTGAATCACCAAATGAAAAGAATCTATATTTATTTTTAACAGCTTCATTATATGCATTCATTATTTTTTCTTTCCCTGCAAAAGCACTTACAAGCATAACAAGTGTTGATTTTGGTAAATGAAAATTTGTAATTAATGCATTAATTCCTTTAAATTCAAATCCAGGATATATAAATATTTCTGTCCATCCAGAACACGCTTTAAATTCACCATAAAGATTCATTATTGTTTCTAATGTTCTTGTTGATGTTGTACCAACTGCAATTATTCTTCTTCCTTCTTTTTTTGCTTTATTAAGATTTTCTGCAGTTTCTTTACTCATCATATAAAATTCACTATGCATTTTATGTTTAGTTACATCTTCTACTTGTACAGGTCTAAACGTGCCAAGTCCAACATGAAGAGTAACTTCTTCTATATCAATACCTTTTTCCTTTATTTTTTCAAGTAATTCTTTTGTAAAATGAAGACCTGCGGTTGGTGCTGCTGCACTACCTTCTTCTTTAGCATATACTGTTTGATATCTATTTTTATCTTCTAACTTTTCATGTATATATGGTGGAAGTGGCATTTCTCCTAATCTATCTAGAATTTCTAAAAGTATTCCATCATATATAAATTTAAAATGTCTAATTCCATCATCTAATACTTTAGTGCATTCCACTTTTAAATCATCAGAAAACTTAATAATAGTTCCTTCTTTTACTCTTTTAGCTGGTTTACATAAGCATTCCCACTCATCAGAACCAAGATCTTTTAACATAAGTACTTCAATAACTGCTCCTGTTTCTTCTTTAGTACCAATTATTCTAGCAGGTATTACTTTTGTATTATTTATAACAAGTACATCACCTTTATTTAAATAATTTATTATATGGTCAAATCTTTCATGAGTAATTTCACCAGTATTTTTATCAAGTACTAAAAGTTTAGAGTGATCTCTTTCTTTTATTGGAGTTTGCGCAATTAACTCTTCTGGTAAATAATAATCAAAATCATCTGTTTTCATTTTATAACCCCCTATAATAATCATCAATTTCGTTAATATTTAGTTTATTAATAAACATAAATGAAAATAAATTCTTTAATGTATCTATTTCTATTTTATCAATTTCATCCTTAAAATGATCAAATATTTCTACTAAATTAGAGATACCTTCTATTTCGTTTATCAAACCTAATTTTATATTTTTTATCATTTTTATTAGTTCTATAAACTTCATTTGAGTCGATTGATTTAATTTTTTAATATATTTAATTCTATTAATATTAATTATTGTCTTTACCCCTAACTCTACATCTAAAATTTGTGATAAATTATTGACTTGATTAATATAATACTTATAAATTCTATCTATTGTAAAAATACCTGAATCTAATCTATCTTCATTTGCATATACCTCTTTATCTTTATTAAGATTTTCTAAAGAAACATTAATAGGATCTTCACCCATTTGAATACATTCAATATAATCTACTAATTTATTAACTCTATTTTGAAAATCCATTGGTTCATTTAAATCTTTCATTATTAAAGAATTTGAAAAACATTTTACAATATTTTTATACATGCTATCATCTAAATCATCAAAAATTGATGTTGATGAAATCAGTAATCTTATTTGTTCTTCACTCAAATCAGTTAATTCTTTTTTTAATATATCATATATTTTTATGTATTCCATTTTATTCAAATATTCTCTTAATTTAACATCACTTTTTGTTACATTATTAATTTTTTTTAAAAAGATTATATCAGAAGGATTATTCCATTCATCTTTTTTTAATTTATCATATATAGCATTAAAATCGTTTATAAGTTCAACAATATCTTCATTAGATGTACTTATCATATTTTGACTATGTATATACTTATGTATATCATTAAAAATATTAAGCATCTCTTTATGAATTTTCTTTTTATCTTTAAATACAGTAATATCTTCCATACAAAAACCTCGCATATTAATTATAACACATACTAAAAGAGTTTTCTACAAAACTCTTTAATCAAACATGCTTTTTTGGTAATCAATTCCAAGATGTTTATATGCTTTTTCTGTTACAACTCTACCTCTATTGGTTCTTTTTAAGAAACCATTTTGAAGTAAATATGGTTCATATACATCTTCTATTGTAGATGCTTCTTCACCAATAGATGCAGCTAATGCATCTATTCCAACTGGCCCTCCATTAAATTTATATATAATTGATTTTAATAAATTATGATCTGTATCATCTAGTCCTTCAGAATCAACCTTTAATCTGTCTAATGATTTTTTAGTTATATCAATTGTTATTTCACTAAGTCCTTCAACTAAAGCAAAATCTCTAACCCTTTTTAAAAGACGATTAGCAATTCTTGGTGTACCTCTTGCTCTTTTAGCAAGTTCAATTGCAGCAGCCTCCTCAATTCCAACTTCAAACACATCTGCTGTTCTTTTAATAATATTACATAAATCTTCAATTGTATAGTATTCAAGTTTTGATATAATACCAAATCTATCTCTTAATGGTGAAGTTAAATCTCCAACTCTAGTAGTTGCTCCAACTAAAGTAAAAGGTGGTAAATCTATTTTTATACTTCTAGATGAGCCATCATTTCCTATTATTATATCAAGTGTAAAATCTTCCATAGCGGAATAAAGTACCTCTTCTACTACTCTTGGCATTCTATGAATTTCATCTATAAAAAGTACATCACCAGGCTCTAAACTTGAAAGTACTGCAGCTAAATCTCCAGTTTTTTCAATTGCAGGTCCACTAGATGTTTTTATATTACTACCTAGTTCATTTGCAATTATAAAAGCAAGTGTTGTTTTACCAAGTCCAGGAGGACCATAAAGTAAAGTATGATCTAATGGTTCATCTCTTAATTTAGCAGCTTTAATAAAAACATCAATATTTTCTTTAACATCTTTTTGACCAATATATTCTCTTAAATATTTAGGTCTTAGTGATAATTCATAATTATCTTCTTCTGTTTTTTCTGCATCTTGTACTCTATTCATTTATTTTGCCTCCTCTATTTTAATAATAATTTTAATGCTTCTTTTATTTGATCTTCTATTTTTAAATTACTTGGTACATTTTTTACAACTTTATTTATATCAGAATTTTTATATCCTAATGCATTAAGTGCTAAAACAAGTTCTTCATTTACTTTTGGTGATTCTTCTTTATTTACAAGTTTACCCTTTAAATCAAGTATGATTTGTCTTGCTACTTTATCGCCAATCTTAGGAAATTTCTTTAAATAAAGTATATTTTCTCTTTCTATTGCATCAACAATTCCTTCTACTTTTCCAGCAGCAAGCATAGGAAGAGCCATTTTAGGACCAAGTCCTTTAACATTAATTAGTTTTAAAAACATATCTCTTTCTTCTTTTGTTTTAAATCCAAATAAAGTATTTTCATCTTCTCTAATATTTTGATATAAATATACTTTATATTCTTCATCTATATTAAATGAATATGGACTTCCTACAAATATTTTATATCCAATACCATTATTATCTATTACTATATATCCACTTTCAATTATAGTTACTTTCCCATTTATATATTCGAACATATGTTATCACTCCTACTTTAAATTATAGCATAAAACCATTAATAAAAGAAACCTTTTTAAGAAAAAAATTAACCGACTTAAAACCTTTTATTCTTCCATATATCCATTAAGATTCATAAAAAAGAATTTTTCACACTATATAATACAACATCAAATTCATTCTATTATTTTTCAAATTATCAATCTTTTAAATTTGATTAATACCCCTTACACTTATTTTTTATAACACTACTTTTTATTAAATCCTTCTTTGATTTTTTTGTTCATTTCTTCTTTAAATTCTGAAGAATTAAATATTCCTGTAAACAGATCTTTAGTTGTATCTCCCATAATTGAATACATCGTAGAATTAGATAATTCTTTTTCTCTCTTCAAAATTTCTTGTTCATTTTGAACTTTTATTTCTTCAATTTTTAATTTATGTTCTTTTTCTTTAGACTCCATATCAAGTTTATGTTTTTCTTTTAAAGCATCAATATCTATTTCATGTTGCTTCATTAATTTTTCTATTTCATGTTTGTTGCTAGTCTCAAGTGTATTAATTTCATTCTTACATTTTTTAAGAGCAATTATTAAACTTCCAACACCAGTAATAAGTGCAGGAATTATTGCAATAAATAGTTGAATCCATAAATTTGCATTCATTTTATACCTCCAAATTTTAATTATGGCATATTTACCACAACTAATCTTCTTCTTTTAATTCAAAATTTTTCTTTTCTTCCTCAACAGCAGTTATTAATTCTTGCTCAGTTGGCATATGTAATTTATATTCAGAAGAGAATATCGTTTTATTATCTTCAGGAAGAGTATATTTTACAATTGTTTCATTTTTATTTGTTGATAGCAATATTCCAACTGTTGAATTTTCGTCAGACTGTTTAATTTCTCTATCATAATAATTAACATACATTTGCATTTGTCCAATATCTTGGTGTGATACCTTTCCAATTTTTAAATCAATAATTACAAAGCATCTTAAAAGTCTATTATAAAATACTAAATCTGGATAAAAATGGTCTTCTTCTAGTGTTAATCGCACTTGGTTTCCAACATAACTAAAACCTTTGCCTAATTCTAATAAAAATTCCTTTAAATGTTCTATAATATTCTTTTCTAAATCAGATTCTAAATAATCTGTATTTTCTTTTATATCTAAAAATTCTAATACAAAAGGATCTTTAACCAAATCTTTACTTGTTTTTAATATTTGTCCTTTTTCAGATAGTTCCAATACTTTTTCTTTATTAGCGGATAATGTTAATCTTTCATAAAGTAGTGAATCTCTTTGTCTTTGAAGTTCTCTAACACTCCATTTAGAATTAATCGTTTCTTTTATATAGAAATTTCTTTTTGAATCTTCATCTATTTTAATAAGTTCTAAATAATGAGACCAGCTTAATTGCGACGACACTGTTGTCGCAATTGGAAAACAAATATAAAATTTTCTCATTCTTTCTAAATTTCTTTTAGAAAATCCTTTACCAAATTCATTAGTTAGTTTTTGAGATAACTTCTCAAGTACAGCATCGCCATAACTTGCTCTTTCATCACCTTGTTGTATTTCCATTATTGCTTTTCCTATATTCCAATATAAATTAAGCATTTCTGTATTCACAGTTTGATAAACTTTGTTTCTACTATTTATAACTAAATCTTTAATATTAGCAAAAATATTATTTATTTCATTATCATTATTTATTAATTCATTGCTCATTAGTTTCCTCCAATTGTTTATATATTAAAGACTTCATATGTATATGATTATACAATAAGTATGAGAATATTTCCATACTGTATTACAATTTAATAAGAAAAAAAATTAACCGAAGTTAATTTTAATATTCAAACCATAAACCTTGATTTTTTAGTTCTTGTATCTTCTTATTATGTTCTGCATCTGTTTTAGTAAAATATACCTTCATATTTTTATCTGCAACAAAATACAAATAATCATTTTGTGTATAATTTATAGTAGCTTCAATAGCACTCTTACTAGGATTACATATTGGACCTACTGGAAGTTTACCCGCATTTTTAGCACTTCTAGTATTATATGGATTATCACTATTTATTTCAGACATATAAAGGTCTCTTTCACCTAGTTCTATTTTTGATGCATAATATGTTGTTACATCACTACCTAATGCCATATTATTTTTAATTCTATTCATAAATACTCCAACTATATTCTTTCTATCTTCTAAGGAAACACCTTCACTTTCTGCCATAGATGCTAGTGTAAGTACTTCATGAACTTTTAAACCTGATTTTTCCAAAGATGGTTTTAATTCTGTTAATATTTTATCTGTCTGATCAAGCATTTTTTCAAATATTGCTTTAACATCAGCATTAACATCAAAATTATATGTATCTGGTGCTAAATAACCTTCTAAAGGATAATATATATTACTATTTAATATAACATCATCTAAAAACCAATATTTCTTAATTAATGAATTAATGTAATCTTTATTCGATAAAACATCAAATACTTCTTCATAACTATTAGTTGTATTTTCATCTATTGTTTTAGCGATTGACCTCATTGTTTTTCCTTCTTTGAAAGTTATTGTAATTTCTTTATTCTTTACATTACTACCTTTAACTAAAATATCAGTAATTTCTTTTAAGTTCATATTTTTATCAAGAGAATAATTTCCAGCCTTTATTCCAGATATTTTATTTATTTTTACATATGCTAGAAAAAAGTAATAATTTCTAATTAATTCTTCATCAACTAATGTTTCAGTAATTTCTTTAATTGTTGAACCTTCTTTTATCTCAAATGTTACTTTATCACTATTTTTACTTACTGGAGTTGTACATATATAACAGTAAATACATGAAACAATTACAAGTATTATAACTACTATAGGTAATATAAATATTTTTTTAAATTTATTCTTCTTTTTATTCTTCTTACTTCTCATTTATTTCTCCTCTAATATAGCCTTAATTCTTCTAACACCAGCAGAACTTGCTTCTTCTTTTTTTATCTTAAAGTGACCAAGTTCACTTGTGTTATTAACATGTGGTCCTCCGCATAATTCTTTTGAAACATCTCCAATACTATAAACTGTTACAATATCAGGATATTTTTCAATAAACATACATTCAGCACCTGATTTAATAGCTTCTTCTTTACTCATTTCTTTTTTAGTTACAGGTAGATCCTCTTCTATCCATTTATTAACTAAATCTTCTGTTTTCTTCTTTTCTTCATCTGTTAATTTATGATCACAAGAAAAATCAAAACGCATTCTTTCATCAGTTATATTAGATCCTTTTTGGTGTACATCTTTATTAACAACTAATTTTAATGCTGCATTAAGAAGATGAGTTGCTGTATGATATTTAGTTTCTATTTCACTGTTACCAGCAAGTCCACCTTTAAACTTACCAGCAGATGCTGTTCTAGATAATTCTTGATGAGCTTTAAATTTTTCATAGAAACCTTTTTCATCTACAGTAAGTCCTCTTTCTTTTGCAAGTTCTAAAGTAAGTTCAATTGGGAAACCATAAGTATCATATAATTTAAATGCTAAATCTTTGTTTATTTCATTTTCATTTAAATTTTTAACAATTTTTTCAAACTCTCTAAGTCCTTTTTCAAGTGTACGATTAAATTTAATTTTTTCATTTTTAAGTACTTCCATAACTACATTTTCATTTGTACTTAATTCACTATAATATTTTTTATATTCATCTATTATATTTTTAGCAATTTCACTTTCCCAGTTGCTATTAATATCTATATCTATCATTTTTGCATATCTAATTGCTCTTCTAATTAATCTTCTAAGTATATAACCTTGGTCTGTATTACTTGGTTTAATACCTGCTGGGTCACTTGAAATAAATACAGCTGCTTTAATATGATCAGCAATTATTCTAAATGCTTTTTCATTACCATAATAACTTTTGCCCGATATTTCTTCTATCTTCTTTATAGTACCTTTCCATATACTTGATTCATAGTTATCATTAACTCCTTCAAGTACTGCTGTTATTCTTTCAAGTCCCATACCTGTATCAACATTTTTCTTAGGAAGTACTACTAAAGTTCCATCTTCTTTTCTTTCATATTGCATAAATACATTATTCCATATTTCAACCCATCTATCATCTTCTGGATCAAAAGTTTCTGGGATTTCATCATCACTTCTAAAATAGAATATTTCAGTATCTGTTCCACATGGCCCAACTTCTCCTGCACTCCAGAAATTATCTTCACTAGTTTTTGCTATTCTTTCTTGTTTTATTCCATGACTTAACCAATAATTTTCACTTTCAATATCTTCTTCTAATACATCATTACCTTTAAATACAGTAACTGCAAGTTTTTCAATTGGAATATTAAGTACCTTAGTTAAAAATTCAAAACTATATTCTATACTTTCTTTTTTAAAGTAATCACCTAAAGACCAGTTACCAAGCATTTCAAAGAATGTATGATGAGTTACATCTCCAACTTCATCTAAGTCATTTGTTCTAATACATTTTTGATAATCACAAAGTCTTGTCCCATACGGATGAACTTCACCCATTAAATATGGTACAAGTGGCTGCATACCTGCAGTATTAAATAATACTGATGGATCATTTTCTGGTACAACTGGCGCACTAGGTATTTGTTTATGTCCTTTACTTACAAAAAATTCTATATATTTATCTCTTATATTCATTTTAATTACCTTCTTTCACAATATTTACTATTTTATTTACTACTTCATCTATAGTCATATTACTAGTATCGATATATATTTGATCATCTGTTTTCTTTAATGCTCCAACTTTTTTATGCATATCATTATAATCTCTTTTAGCAATATTATCTCTTATTTCACTTTCACTCATATCAATACCTTTTTCTTTATTTTGTTCAAGCCTTCTTTTTACTCTTTCATCTAAAGATGCATCAAGATAAAATTTAAAGTCAGCATTTGGAAATACTACTGTTGTAATATCTCTACCTTCCATTATTACATTTTTACCTTTAGCCATATTTCTTTGAAGAGCTACTAAGTTTTCTCTTACCTTTTCTATACTTGATACCTCAGATACTGTTTTAGTAACATCTTTTTCTCTAATTCTATCAGTTACTTCTTCTTTATTTAAAAATACTCTAGAGTCTTCTGTTAAATATATATCAATATTTTTTGATATTTCTATAATTTTATCAGTTTCTTCTAAACTTATGCCTTCTTTTAACATTTCAAGTGCAACACATCTATAAGTTGCTCCTGTATCAATATTAACTAAATTTAATTTTTTTGAAACTAAACTTGAAATAGTTCCTTTCCCACTTCCAGCAGGTCCATCAATTGCGATTATCATAAAACACCTCCACATATACAAAAAAAGGATAGTACATTATATTTAAGGAGTGCATATGCACGGTACCATCCTTTTATTTACTTAATTATTTTAACGATTTTTAAAACCGGCATATAAATGCAACTTCCAGTAACAGCGCTTTCATTAACTTAAAATATTAGTTTCCACCAAACACTAACTCTCTATAATTTTTTATTAATTACTTTTTACTTTCATTAGTTTTTAACTTATCAAAATTAAATACTTTATACCTTTTATCAAGATATAATATAATTCTTTTTATAACTGCTAATAAAGGAACAGTTATACACATTCCAATTATACCAAAAAAATATTCAAATATCAATAAGCCAATTAATATTGTTACTGGATGAAGACTCATTGTTTTACCCATTACTATAGGTTGAAATATAAAATTATCAAGTGTTTGTATAATAAGCGCAGATACTAGAATAAATATTCCTACTTGATTACTTTGAGTAAATGCGATTATTACTATTGGAACTCCTCCAATAATAGGTCCAATATAAGGAATTATATTCATAACTGAATTAAATAGTGCGAAAAATATTGGTGCTTTTAACTTAAAACATGAAAATAATATTAATGAAATAACAAATACGATTATAGTTAATATTAATGTTCCTTTTATAAAACTAAATAAATCTTTATTAATATCTTTAAATAATCTTTTAAGTCTTCTTCTATATTTTTTAGGTAAAAGTATATATATATTTTCTTTTATTTTATCATAATCTAAAAGTATATAAAATCCTACTATTAATGATAATGCTGCACATGATATAGAAGATACTGCACTTGAAAATATACTTAAACAATTTCTTGGGAAATCAGTTGTAATTTTCTTTAATATACATGATATTTCATATTTAATATTTATTTTAAAATCACTATTGTTTGAAAATTTAGATATAATATTATTTATAAATATATTAATCTTATCAACAAGTTCAGGAACAGAATTGCTTATATCCTTTATTTGACCTATCAATCTTGGAAATAAAAAATATGATATTAAAAATATAATAACAATAATAAAAATAAACAATATTAGTGAAGCATATACTCTTTTTATATTCTTTTTTTCTAATTTTACTACAATAGGATCTAATAAATACGCTATTAATATTCCAAAAAATAATGGTGATGATATTTTTAATATATTAAAAATAATTTTTGTAATTTTTAGTTCTTTATTAATCATTATTAATATGTATATAAATAATATTATAAAAATATAAAGTAATAGTTTTAATATAGATTTAATAATATTACTATTTTCTTCTTTTTTCATATTTATCACCTAAATATATTTTTTGTATAAAAACTTATAAATATGCAAAAAATAGAAGACTTAATCTTCTATTTTATCATTTAATAATACCTTTGCATTATTTTCAAATATATTATTTATTTGCTTTTGTGTTAAATATTTACCCATTTTTTTCTTAGCTTTTAAAACAAAAGTATATTCTTCTTTATTATGATGTATATCAGTACCCATAAATGTAATTAAATTTTCTTTTAATAATCTTTTAATAGTTTTTTTAGCACCTCTGCCATAATCACCTAAAATACTTCCAACATTTGATTGTAAAAGTACACCAAGTTCTTTAAGTTCATATATTTTATTAAAATCTTTTTGGAATGAAATATATCTCTCAGGATGAGCAAGTATAACTTTATACCCCATATTTATTAAATCTAAAAATATATCATAATATATTTCGTTTTCACCACTCATAGGTAATTCAATAAGTAAATATTTAGTATCATTTAAAGAACTAATTATATTATTTTTTAATAAATTTGCTATTTCACTATCAATATATATTTCGTTTCCTAAATATAAATTAACATTAACATTGTTTCTTATTAAACCAACCTTTAATCTTTTAAGTACATCTAAATTTTCTTCTCTAGTACTAACATAATTACTATCATTAATATAATGTGGTGTTAATATTATATCTGTATATCCAACTTCAGAAAGTTTTTTTATAACATGAACACTTTCTTCTAAAGTCCTAGAACCATCATCTACTCCAAATAATAAATGTGAATGTATATCAATCATAATCAATTATCCCCATAATAGCCATAATACTTACCATATTTACTATTCTTTCTGTTTACATTATTTAATACATCTCCAGCAACAGGAGCTTCAACATTTTTAAGCTGTTTTTTAGTACTTTCAAGTACAGATCTTGGAGTTACAGACTCTGAACTTACAATAAGTACTTTATCAACTAATTTTGACATAATTATTGAATCAGGAAGTCCATTACATGGTACTCCATCAAATATAATAATATCAAATTTAGATCTTAATATTTTAATTAATTCACTATTTTTATTTGAATTTAATAATTCACTTGGATTTGGTGGAACAGTACCTCTTGTTATAACATATAAATTTTTAATTGATGTCTTATTTATATAGTCTTTATAATTAGTCATATCATCAATAAGTAAATTTGATAAACCCTTTGTATTTGATAATTTAAATATTCTATGTTGTCTACCTTTTCTCATATCACAATCAACAATTAAAACCTTCTTATCAGTTTGAGTAAATGATATAGCAAGATTTGCACTTATAAAACTTTTACCTTCTCCAGGAATAGAACTTGTTACAAGTATAGTTTTAAGTTCTGAATCAACTGATGAAAATTGTAAATTTGTTCTAAGTGTTTTAATACTTTCACTAACAACTGATTTTGGATACTTTTGTACAAGTAATTCTACTTTTCCTCTATTTTTAGAACCTATATCACTTTTAAATACTTTTGCAATAACAGGCATTCCTATTTCTTCTTCTAAATCATCTGTTAACTTTATTGAATCATCAAAATAGTAAATTATAAAAATTACACCGATTGAACCAAATATTGAAATAAATAATGCTATAAAAAAGTCTCTAGTTAAAGTATTATTTGATACTTCTTCAGGTACTTGTGCTATATCTATAACACTTATATTATTCATTTGATATATTTTAGCAACTTCACCACTAAATACTTGCGCTATTGAATTTGCTATACTAGCTGAAAGTTCTGGATCAGAATCTGTTACTGATATTTTAAGCATTTCAGTATTTTCATATGCTTCAACAGCAACATTCTGTCCAAGTTCTTCTGCAGTATAAGTTATACCTGTTTCAGATATAACTTGATCAAGAACTAGTTTACTTTTGATAATTTTAGTATATGTTTCAACTAATTTTTGATTTAATAAAATATCATTTTGTGTTATTGTTGTACTTGTCTGTGCTTCATTTGACTTTGTCAAAATTATTGTTGTATACGTTGTATAAAGTGGTTTCTTTATACTTTTATCATAAGTAAACACTCCAATAACAAAAATAACCACTACCCCACAAATAATAAGAATATATTTTTTTAAATAATTAAAAAAATCTTTAATGTTAATTTCTTCCATAATACACTTCTCTTTCTTCTCCTATTTACTACACTATACATTTATTATTATACACACATATATATTTATTTTCAAGTAACTTTAAATTTTACTTTACAAAAAAAGTTAACTTTTATTAACTTTTTTTATTTTACTTTTTAAATATATAAAATTACATAATAAAATAGAAGTTAAAGAACCAAATGAATCTATTAATACATCCTTTATTTCAGCACTTCTTCCAGCTATAAACAATTGATGAAATTCATCTGTACATGCATATAAAAAGCATATAAACATAGAATATAAAATAAGTTTTTTATTATTTTTATAATCAACTATTACTAAAAATGATAAAATTCCTAAAATAAAGTATAAAGAATAATGAGCAAGTTTTCTTATAGGATAACTATATTTTTCTATTATTACTTCTTCTTTTTCTTTAGAAATATCACCATAAAACACTTTATATACTTTAACAACAGTTCTATCAATTAAACCACTACTTAAATTAGAACTATCTACTGCCTTTTGATTTGAAAAAGCAAATATTATCATCATCCATAATATAAGTAAAATAATTTTTAATACTCTCATAATTTCTTCCTTATTTATCTTTTTCTTCTTTTGATATTTTTCCAGATAATTTTAATGCACAACATATAAATAAAAATGTTATAAATATAAATATTGACAAAATAATTACAAAAAATAGCATATAATTCACTCCTTAAATAAATCTTTACTTATTATATTCAAAAGTGAACAATTTATACTATTTTTCGTAATACAAATTTTGACAAATACTGACAAATTATTTTAAAATTTCATTTATTTTTGCTTTGGCATTAGTTACAGTATCCTCCATTGGATACATTACCCAACCTTTCATACTATTTAAATGAATTAAATCTTGTCCATCACTTCCATCAACCGATTGATTTTCAAATGTCCAGTTTGCACCATTTATAGTATCTTTCATAATATTTTCAATTATTTCTCTTGAAAGTGATGTTTCATATAAATCACCTAATGAATTTAGAATATTATTATAATTAGCAAGTGTATTTACACTTTTTAATTGTTCAAATATATCCACTATAATTGCTTGACAATTTTTTTGTCTTTGTCTATCTCTACCAGCAAATGCATTTCTTTCTCTAGCAACAGTTAAAGTTTGAATACCATTTAAATGCTGACATCCTTTTTTAACATTAAGTTTTCTTCCCTTAGAATCATCATATGAATTTAAAATAACTGCATGTGTTGTTGTAAAGCTTTTATCTGAGCAATATTCTATTCCACCTACAGCATCAACCATTCCAACTAAACTATTTGTATTTATTTTTAAATAATAATCAAAATCAATACCAAAATAATTTTCTATTGACTTAATTCTTGTATCAACATCATTAACACCAATAAAACTTAAATTATCTCTAATACCATTTGTACCTGAAACAGGAATATAATAATCTCTTGGTATACTAGTTAAGAGAATTTTATGTGTATTCATATTAACAGTTGCAATCATATTAAAATCACTAAGATTTGCAAAATCAGTTCCACTAATATAAATATTAAACTTTTCTTTACTACTTGTTTTATTAGAATCAACATTATTTTTTATTTTTATCCTAAATTGATAAACTACTTTATAATTTTCTTTTTTTAAATTAGTATTATTACTAAATAATATTTCATAACTTGAATTACTAATAAGAGCAAACGAAGCTTGTTTACTACCTATTAAATTAAATAAATTTACAATATTATCTGTTTGAGTTATATTACTTTTTGTATATTTCTTTAAAGTGTCTATTGCATTATTAATGTTAGGATCATTATTTACATAATATACTGTATCATTAATGTCATTTCTATTACTAGCTGTATTACCACTATATGTAACAACATAATACGTTATATAATTTTCTTTTTTAGTATTATCAAATGCTTTATCTAAAAACGAATCACCATTATATAAATAGTATGAACAAAATATGCATCCAACTATAGATAAAAATGATAAAACAATACCTATAATTTTACATGGTTTATTTTTTAAATTTGTTAAAAAAATACATAATACTTCATATAACGTTAATATCGCTGTTATAATCATCATATAATTTTTTGGAATCATGTTTAACTTTACCAGTAAAATTAATAATATTGTAACAAATATTAAATTAAGTATATTTATTATATTTATTTTATTAAACTTACTTTCTTTTTTCTTTCTTCTCATTTTTTTACATCTCCTATATAAAAACATTATATCATATTTTTATATTCAAAAAAACAAATGAATATATTTTTTTATAGTGCTTTACAATAAAAATGCACAAAATGTGCATTTTACTATTTATTTAATTCTTCTAATTTTACACTTACAAGTTTTGATACACCAGATTCTTGCATAGTAATACCATAAAGTACATCAGCATATTCCATTGTTTTCTTTTTATGTGTAATTATTATAAACTGAGTATCACCCTTGAATTCTTTTAAATATTTACCAAAATTATCTACATTTACTTCATCAAGTGCTGCCTCAACTTCATCAAGTATACAAAATGGTACTGGTCTTACTTTCAATATTGAAAATAATAACGCAATTGCAGTTAAAGTTTTTTCACCACCTGATAAAAGTGATATATGTTGTAATTTCTTTCCTGGTGGAAGTGCAATTATATCAATACCAGTTTCAAGAATATTAGATGGATCTGTAAGTTTAAGTTCTGCCTTACCACCATTAAATAATTTTCTAAAAGTTTCATTAAATGCTTCTTTAATCTTATTAAATGTTGATGAAAATTTATCTTTCATTATGTCATCCATTTCAGTAATAATTTCTAAAAGGACATTTTCAGCATTCGTTAAGTCTTCTTTCTGTTTATTTAAAAACTCATATCTTTCTTTTACTCTATCATACTCTTCTATCGCACCAACATTAACATCCCCTAGAGATTTTATTTCTCTTTTTAGAGTACTAACTATGCTTCTTGCTTCATCAGAATCAATTTCAAGGATATATTTTTCTTTTGCTTTTTCATAAGAAATAGAATAATCATTTGTAAGTATATTAAGTAAATTATCTATTTTAACATCTAATCTGTTAACTTTAATTTCATGACTCTTTAATTCTTCTTGAGCCTTATTATATTCTTGATTATTATTTTTAAGTGATGACTCATTATTTATTAAATCTTCATTTTCAAGTTCAATTTTTTTATGAATTTGATTAATTTCAATATTTAATTCATCTCTTTTTTCTATTTCTTTATAATATTCATTTAATATTTTTTCTTCTTCATTAGTAATAACATTATTTATTATATTTTGATTATTAGATAATTCTGTCATTAAAGTACTTTTTTCATTTGTTAAATCATCTAATACATTATATTTATTCTTAAGTATTTCACTATTTGAATTTACACTAATAATTATAGAATTTTTTTCAAGTTCTAAATTAGTATAATTATCATCTACTTCATTAATTTTGTTTTCTATTTCTTTTATTTCAGAATCTAAAACATCAATGTCTTTTATTACATTTTCTAGTTCATATCTTTCACTTAGTATGCTACTTTTTTTAAGTGATCCACCTGTTATTGAACCACCAATATTTACAACTTCACCAGTCATTGTTACTACCTTATATCTATTTTTTAATTTCTTTGATATAAGATTTGCATTGTCTATATTATCAACGACAATGATTGTTCCAAGAAGACTTAAAACAATATTTCTATACTTAGTATCATATTTTACTAAGTTAGATGCTATATCAACAAAACCATTCATAAACTTTATAGTTTCATAGCTTTCACTATCAATACTTCTTGGTTTTATTACACTTATTGGAAGGAAAGTTGCTCTTCCAAGATTATTATTTTTTAAATATCTAACTGCTTCTTTAGCATCTTCTTCATTATCACAAACAATATGTGATACACTGCTCATCAAAGATACTTCAAGTGCTTCAGAATATTTTTCTTCAAATTCAAGTAATTTACCAAGTACACCATGTATACCTGTTAATTTAGGATTATTAAGTACATTTTTTACACTATATGGAAGTGATGAATTATTTTCGAGTGAATTCATTAATACTTCTTTTCTGTGTTTTTGTGCTGTTATTTCTCTTAATTTTTGATTTAATTTACTATTTAAATTTTCTTTATTTTTTTCTATTTCACTAAGTTTTATTTCAGTATTATTTAATTTTTCACCTATTACTTTATTATTTGACTTTTCTGATTCTATTTCTTTATTTAATGCTGATATTTGAGATTCAATTTTTAATATTTTTTCTTTTAAAGATATTATATTATCATGAAGTTTTACATCTTCTGAATTATATTTACTTCTTTCAGAAATCATTGCCTTTTCACCAGATAATTTTTCAGCATTAGCGCTTACCTTTACAAGTTCTTGTTGTTTTAAATAAAGTTCACTATTAAGTTTACTTATATTATTTTTTATCGCTTCAATTTTTGCTTGTTCACTAGAATTTTCAGATAACATTTTAGTAATTGAAAGTGTAAGTTCACTTACTTTTTCCTTACTATATTTATATTCATAGTTATATTTTTCTATATCATTTACAGTAAGAGCAATTTCTACATTTTCCAACTTTTCTTTTTTTTCTAAATATATTTTAGCATCTTCACTTTGCTTTTTTAGTGGTTCCATATTTGTATTTAATTCAGATATAATATCATCTACTCTTGCCATATTATCATGTGTTTTAGATAATTTTCTAAGAGCTTCATCTTTTCTTTTTTTATACTTAAGTACTCCAGATGCTTCTTCAAAAATAACTCTTCTATCTTCTGCTTTTCCACTTAATATATTCGCAACATCACCTTGTGATATTATGTTAAATGATTCTTTTGATGCACCTGTATCCATAAATAATTCTAATATATCTTTAAGTCTTGCCCTTGTATTATTTATAAAATACTCATTTTCTCCTGTTTTATATATAGTTCTTTTTATTTGTACTTCATCATATTCAATATTTAAATATTTATCACTATTATCAAATACTAATGTGACGGATGCAAATGATGCGGCTCTTCTACTTTTACTACCAGTAAATATTACATCACTCATTGCCCCTTCACCACGTAATTGTTTTACAGATTGTTCTCCTAAAACCCATCTTACTGCATCAACCACATTACTTTTACCAGAACCATTAGGTCCAACAATACCAGATATACCATTTGTAAGTTCTATATCTATTGTATCCGCAAATGATTTAAAACCACTTGCTTTTATCTCTTTTAAGTACATACTATCAACATCCTAATCTATTTTAATACCTTTTAATTATACAATAAAGATAAAAATAAAGCAATGATAAGATAAAAAACAAGTTATATCAAAATAGCTTGTTTTATTTGTAATTTATTAATATTCTATATTTGATTTTAGAACTTCGATAGCAGGACGGACACCAGAGATTCCAGCATTCGAAACATCGTAGGAGCCCACACCACGGTAGGTGCTGGCCACACGACAAGCAGCGTAAGAATTGACAGATTGGGCGTTCTCTAGCCAATATCCATAGTTTCCTATATCAGGATTTGAATACAATGTATTTTCCATTAGATAATTACATGCATCTAATTCTCCTGTTGTAGCTGTTCCTACAGTTATATTACATGCTTTATTTATTTCTTGAGTGGTTAATAATCTTGCTGCTTTTCCTGCATAACTAAAACTATCTGGTAATGGTCCTCCTGTTGTACTATTTGTTCCATTTTCTGTAACTATACTTCTTACATTACTTGTTAAACTTACATTTTCCCATTCACTTGTACTTGGTAACTTTTCTATTGCTGTCCTTGGACCATACCAGTTTTTCCCACTTGCATCATATGCATATGTTGTACTATTACTTGGTTTTCCGTTTGATACATTATTATAATATATTAATACTGCTATACTATCATCCATGTCTGTTACATAATAAAACCTTTCTGTATTATCATCATATGTTCCATCACCATTTACATCACAATCAAAGGCATCTCCTGATTTTAATTCTTTACCTGGTATTGTTCCATATGTTATAGTTTTTCCTGTTAATCCTGCTCCTGAACAATAATATGTATTATCTGTTTGTTCACATTCTTCTGTATGAAGTTTTGTTGCTCTTTTACATACTATACTACTCATATCTTGTCCATCAAAGGAAAGTGTAT
>URBY01000015.1 GCA_900546245.1 uncultured Mycoplasmatota bacterium
TTTCACAAGCAAGATTTAATTTTTCTTCATTTATTTTATTATCGTTAATATATTCATTTACAATATTAGTAAATAAAACATCATAATATGTTGTTAAGGAATTATATTTAACACCTGCGATTAAATCAACCAATTCATCTACTTTTTTATTAATTTCTTCATCAAAATTAGCATAAAAATAATCATTAAATGATACATGTTTACCATCTATTTCTGTACTATTTAATATGCTTGAAACTTTATTTTGATATGATAACAATTCATTATTTTTTATATCATCTTTTATATAATTTTTATACTTTAATTTAGTATCTACTATATACTTAGATATTTCTTTATCAAATGAACCATCACTATTATTTTTTTTAATATCTTTAATAACAAAATTTTTTTCTGTAGTTTTAGTAAATTCTAGTAATTTCATTTCTTTCGGATCAATTACTGAATAATATTCTGGCACTATACCACTATCTTTTTTCCATACTTTATCATCACTTCTTACAAATGGTACCACTACATATATTTTATCATCAATTTTTCTTAACATTGAAATCATTGCACAATAATCATCATTTAATCCATATTTTCTTTTTTCTTTATTTGCAATACCTAAAAACTTATCTACATTAACCATTATATCTCTCCTTTATCTTATTTCTTACATTATATAAGTAATATTTTATATTGTATTCAGTAATTTCTAATTTATTACTTATATCCTTTATTGAAAGGTCTTTTAAATAATATAATTTAAATATTTTTATTTCATTTTCACTAAGTCCTATTTTATCTATATCATCAATTATTTCTCTATATATAATCTTATCAATAGTAATATCTTCATACCCTAATTCATATGACATATCATAGTTAACATTATTTTTTTCTTTAACATATTTTTTTGCTCTGGTGCACCAAATATTATAAGCAATTTTCCATATTAAATTTTCTAATTTTTCAACACTTATATCTTTATTAAAATACTCGAATATTGATAAAAAAACACTATTTGTTAAATCTTCTGCATCTTCTCTATTATTTGTTTTTTTAATAGACCAATTATATATTTTATCGAAATATTCATCATATACCTTATCCATTATTTAACTCCTTTCACTTATATAGTATAAATTAAAGTTAAATGGTTAGTAATTTTTTTGTTTTTCTATAATATGTTTGATATTTCCAGAATCTTTTATAAGTTCATATGTTGAATCAGGTAATAACTTATAATTTTGTAAATCATTTATATTAATCCAATAAAACATTTGGCCTTTATTATCTTTACAAACAAATTTTTCTTGAGTAATATCTTCATTATATATAGATTTATAACAAAAACAATATTGCATAATTTTTTGATTATTTTTTTCTAAAAAATTTTCTTGAATAGAACAAAGTTCAAATTCTAAATTAAATCCTGTTTCTTCCTTTACCTCTCTTTTTACCGCATTTAAACTATCTTCATAAATTTCTATTCTTCCACCTGGAAGCATAAAATAATCTCTATCAACTATTTTAAATAATAAAACTTTTGTTTTATCTTTACTATATATAATTGCTGATACTCTTGCATTAAATCTTATATTATCTATTTCAAAATCTAAATTCATATTTTATTCTCCTTTAAATTATTATACTATATTTTTCATATTTTTGGTTAAACTAACTAAAAAAGGAGTTTTTTTATGAATATAGAAGATTTAAAAAAATTTAAAAAATATAATCCTGATTTAAAAATAAGAGAATTAAAAAATGGTAATATTACCGTTTACATTATATATTTTGAAACATTATGTAAAAGTAATACCATTAATGATTTTATTTTAAGACCTATTTATGATGATAAGATAAAGTCATTAGATGATATAAAAAATAAGTTACCTTCTGGTAATTTATTAGAAATAAATGACGAAAATACATTATATGATAATCTTTATTCAGGATTTACAATTATTTCAATAGATAATAAGTTTATTTCTTTTGAAACAAAGGAATCACTTGATAGCGGTATAGTTGCCGCGACTAATGAAAAAGTAATTAAAGGTCCAAAAGATGCATTTACAGAAAACTATCAAAGTAATGTAGGCCTTATTAGAAAAAGAATTCGCTCTAAAAATTTAAAAGTTAATGAATACACAATTGGTACTAGTAGTAAAACAAAAGTTGCTTTATTTTATTTAGATGACATTGTAAATAAAGACTTAGTTAATAAAATTGAAAAAAAACTAAAAACTATGAGTTTAGATTATGTTGCAAACAGCAATTATATTATTGATGCGATGAGTAAGAAAAATAATATTATGCCTACGAATATAATGACAGAAAGGCCTGATTTAACTAGTTTTCTTCTTATGGAAGGAAGAATTGCAATTATGGTTGAGAATTCACCTCAAGTAATCATTATACCAATGTTTTTTTCTGATACGATTCATACTATTGATGATTATTATCAGAATTCAAAAAATGTATCTGTTACCAGAATAATTAGGGTTATTGCATTTATAATATCCGTAACAATACCTGGAATGTATCTTGCACTTACCACATTTAATCAAGAAGCACTGCCTACTAGTTTATTAATTAATTTTTCTATTCAAAGACAAGGAGTTCCTTTTCCAAGCATTGTTGAAGCACTAGTTATGTTTCTTATATTTGAAATATTAAAAGAATCTGATACAAGAATACCTTTTGTAGTTGGTACATCAATGTCAATAGTCGGTGCATTAGTTTTAGGACAAGCCGCTGTTGATGCAGGTCTAATATCACCTATTATGATTATAATAATTGCAGTCTCATCAGTAACATCTTTCTTATTTAATGATAATGATCTTGTTAACGCTATTAGAGTTTGGAAACTAATATTCATTCTTTTATCTGCCTTTGCAGGACTTTATGGATTCTTTATCGCACTTTTATTATTCCTTGTAAAAATATCAAGTATGGATTCATATGGATTTGATTATGTAACTGTAGATGGTATTTTAAAATCTAATATACAAAAAAATGGTATTATTTTAACTAAAAAATTTAAACTAAATAAAAGAAATTCTGTTTTAACTAAAAATACTGAAAGGAGATAATTTATGAAAAAATTTGTATTAATTATAATAACTTTATTTATTTTATTAATATCTTCTGGATGTTATAACTATAAAGAAATAAATGATATGGCAATAGTAAGTTCAATAGGAATTGATAAAGATAATAAAAATGATAAATATATTGTAAGTGCTCAAATAATGAATTCAAAGGAAAGTGAAGATAGTGAAGATAGTCAAATTACTGTATATACAAAGGAAGGAGATACAGTACATGAAGCACTTAGAAATATAACTTTAAAATCTCCTAGAAAATTATATGGTAATCATTTAAGCAAAATCGTTTTATCTGAAGATGTTGCAAAAGAAGGTATTGATAATATACTTGATACATTTAATAGAGTAACCGAAGTTAGAAATGAATTTATTATAACAATTGTAAAAGAAGATAAAGCAAGTGATGTATTAAAAGTTTTAACAACAACAGAATCGATACCTGCAGAATATGTTAAACTTAGTTTAAAAATTGCAGATAAAACAAGTGGTCTTACATACGCAACTAAACTAGATGAATTCATATCACTATATCTAAAAAAAGGTATTGATCCTGTTGTCCCAGTACTTAAAATTGACAAAAAAGAAAAAAAAGGTACTACTATAAATAATATAACAACTACAAATCCTATTTCAAAAATAGTAATTGAAGATTTAGCAGTAACAAATAAAGGAAAACTTGAGACTTATTTAAAAAATGAAGAAGTAATTGGTTATAATTTTTTAAGGAACCAAATTCAAAAAATGATTATACCAGTTAAATGTGATGATGAAAATAATTATGCTTCTATTTTGATTTTAAAAAATAAAACTAAAAGTAATGCTGCAAAAAAAGATAATAAATACATTATTAATTTTAATATTAATTCTGAAGCAATTATAACAGAATACAATTGTAAAAAAGATTTAACTGATGAAAAGGTAATAAAGGAATTAGAAAAAGATACTGAAAAAAAGATTAAGAGATATATAAAAAAATCTTTGAATAAACAAAAAGAAACAAAAGGAAAATTTTTAGGACTTGAAAGAATAATATATCTAGATTATCCAAAATATAAAAATGAAGATTATAGTGTTAAATATAATGTAAACGTTAATTTAGTACGAAAAGGAGAAATAAGAAATTCAGTAAAAGGAGAAAATAATTATGAATAAAAAAATAGGACACAAAGGTTTTGCAAGTCTACTCTTTTTCTTATCACAAGAAATCTTTTTAGGAGTTGGACTTACAAGGATTCTAAGTATTAGTGAACAAAATTCATGGATATCTATTTTAATTGCATTTGTAATTGGTTTTATTTTTTTAAATATGATTATGTATGTTATGAATTATAAAAAAGATTTAAATGTATTTGAAAAAATTGACATTTTATTTGGTAAATTTAGTAAAATAATTAATTTTATTTTATTTTCTTTGGTAACCTTATATTTTATGTTTTCGTTATGGAATTTATCTATTTATATACAAAATAAATTCTTAGATCAAACTCCCAAATTTTTAATTATGTTTTTATTCTTAATACCTGTAATTTATATTGTTAACAAAGATATTAAAACTATTTCAAAAGTGTCACTAATATGTTTTATTTTATCAATTGTAGAGTTTTTAGCCTCTGTTTTTGGCCTTGTTAATTATCTTGATTTTAATAATTTTAAACCTTTATTTACAAATAGTTTTAATGAAATAATATCTAGTTCATTTATAATTATAGCTTATTTTATTACTCCTTTTTCTCTCATCTTAATTGTCCCAAAAAATACTATTGATGAACCTAAGAAATTAAATAAAAGTTTTATATATTTTTACATTATTGGATTTTTAGAATTTCTTTTAATTACAATTTTTATAATAAGTATATTTGGTATTGACTATGCAAAATTATTTTATTACCCTGAATTTTCTCTTTTGAAAAAAATTAGTTATTTTGACTTTATTGAACATGTTGAAAATTTATTATCTTCTCAGTGGTTATTTTCTTTATATATTGGCTCAGTTATGAATCTTTATTTTATAAAAAATTATTTAAAATATTTAAATATTAAGAAATTAAAAACAAAAAAAATAATTTATTATATTATTATATTTGTTTCATTATTTATATCTCCAAGATTATTTATGAATACTACAATAGAGTATCATGTAGTAAAGGAATATTTTATTTATTTATATAGTATTCCTATTTTTGTACTTTTAATTATTGCAATAATTTTAATAAGAAAAAAGAAAAGAGCTAATTAAAGCTCTTTATTTCATTAAAATTTTTATAAATATTTTATCTTCAATATTGCATATTAATGCGAATATGTTTACTGAATATGTTATAAATGCAGTTTTTAATAGTTCTATTATTAAAGCTATCAAAAAAATCAAGAAAAAACCTTCAACATTCGCAGGTATAAAAGGAATAAGATCTGGATATTCTGAATTTTTTAATGCAAATAATGCAACTATTGAAATAAGAGAAAGTATTCCTGAAAAATAATCGATTATTCCCGAAAATGTACTTAATAAAAATACTAGTACAAACGTTATTGATTTTACTATGCAAAAAAAGAAAAAATTAATAATAACTAGTAAAACCTTTAAAATTTTTAACCAAACTTTATCTATACCATTACTTATATAATTAATAAAAAATTGCCATTTTGTAACGTAGTTTTCAGAATAATTTTCTTTATATTCTTCTGTTTTAGCAGTATATGTTTCATATTTTTCTTTTGAAAATTGTTTAGAATATTTTATATCATTTAATAATTTATCATATTCTTTTCTTTTTTCATCATCTAAGAGTACTTCTTTTGCTTCATTTAAACTTCTTATAATTTTATTTGAATCTTCACTTTTGTTTACATCCGGATGATATTTTTTTACCATCTCTCTATATGCAGTTTTTATTTCTTGTTTTGTGGAATCCATACTAATTCCAAGTAATTCATAAAAATCAATCATAACTAACCTACTTTCAAAAAACTAATTATTTAATTCTTTATTTCTTTTGTAATGAAACATATATTGAATAACAAGTCCTGAATATTTACCAAACTTTTCTTCTATAAATTTTCTAATATTATTAACTCCCTCAATATTATATTTTTCTTTCATAAATTTTTTTACCCATGTATCTATTGGAAATACATCAAGTCTACAGTATGAAAAAAGTAAAATACATGATGCAACTTTTTCCCCTATTCCTTTATTACTCATTAAATAGTCTAATGCATCTACCGAATTCATATCATTTATCTTTTTTAAATCAAATTCTTTATTATTTACTTTCTGAACAAATTCATATAAATACTTATCTCTAAATCCAGTTTTTAAATTTCTATAATCTTCTATAGAAACATTTTTAAGTTTTTCTTCATTTGGAAATAAGTAATATTCTTTTTCATTAAAAATAATTTTTTCTCCATATTTTTCTGATATTAAATTTAGTGAATTTCTAATTTGAGGAACACCATTATTTGCGGATAATATATAACTTATAGCGCATTCAAAATTTGATTGATTTATTATTTTATATCCAGCGCAACTTTTAACTATATTCTCCAAGGTATTATCACTTTTTAATATTTCTTTATCCATTTCATCGTAACTTCTATTTAAATCAAAATAATTTCTAATAACATTTTCTAAATTTTCCTCTTTATTTGATATTACAACTAAATCGTTTTTATCTTTTTTTATATTTATTACTCTATCACTTAAAATAATTGTATATGAGTTATCTAATTCTTTTTCATATCTAAAAATTTGACCACATGTAACTGTTCCATCTAAATCAATACATATATCTTTTATCCTTAACATATTCCCGCCTTCTTTATACTAATTTTATCATATTTAGTATATTTTTTACATAGTTAACCATAATAAAACTGTAAAAGGAGAAAAGAAATATGACATGTAAAAATAATAACAATAAAAAGAAAATAGTTTGTAAGAAATGTGAATGTAAATATGATGAAAATGATAACATTGTAGTTACATGCATAGAATGCGAAGATGGAGGAAATAAAACAATTACTTGTTCTTCTTGTGATTGTACTGACAATGATAATGGAAATACAGAAATATGTTTAAAAGGATGTAATTGTGAAAATAATAATACTGTTTACATTAGTTGTACAGAATATACTGAAGATTTAGATTAATTTTAAATCTTTTTCTTTACAATAATAATTATTATCTGTAAAATTAATATAGTAAAAGGAGTGTAAAAGATGGAATTAGCATTATTATGTGCGAAAATATTTTTAGGTAGGTTAGTCGATGTATCACTTTCTACTATGCAAACAATGTATCTTGTTAAAGGAAAAAGAAGTTTAGCTACTATAATAGGTTTTATTGATGTACTTATTTGGTTTATGGTTGTTAAAGAAGCATTAAATACTGATATACAAAGTTTCTGGATAGCACTTGCATATGCAGGTGGATATGCGGTTGGTACATATGTTGGTAGTGGTATTTCTAAAAGAGTTATAAGAGGTACAGTAAGTGTTCAAGTAATAACTAAAAATGAAAAAAACAAAGTACTATCTGAATTAAAACATTCAAATTATGCCGCATCAGTAGTTGAATGTAAAGGTTTACATAGAGAAGATACTAATTATATGATTTATGCACAAATAGATAATAGAAAATTAAAAGATTTTAAAAATATGATAACTGCATTAGATGAAAATGCATTTATAACTGTTACTGAAAATAAAGAAATTTTAAATGGATATTTTGGTAAATAAAAAATTACTTTGTAAATTGAAGTAATTTTTTTATTCAAACATAGAACTAATTACTATTATTAGTATACCAATTAAAATTCCTATAATAGATAATATTTTATTTTTACTATGTAATACATGTGGAAGTAATTCAAAAAATACTATATAAATTATCATTCCAAGTGTTAAACAAAGTAATATTCCTATTACAAAATCACTTATTAATGAACTTATTAAAGCCAT
This sequence comes from uncultured Mycoplasmatota bacterium, assembly GCA_900546245.1. Lineage (GTDB taxonomy): Bacteria > Bacillota_I > Bacilli_A > RF39 > UBA660 > CAG-433. The sequence goes on from URBY01000015.1 coordinate 8,061, forward strand.
TAAAAGTCCACCAATGAATGTAGATATTGTAGACAAAAGAATCATTAATATTCTTTTTTTCTTATCTTCTTTTTTTAATGTTGAATATATAACCATTCCCATAGGAATATTATGAAGTCCAACACCAAGTGCCATTAAAAGACCTACCTTAACTGATTCTGTTGTTATACTGTAAACTGCCATACCTTCAATTATATTGTGAAGAACAATTGCTATAGTTGATACAATACCAATATGAAGTAAATTTTCTTCTGTACATTCATGTGATAAACCATGTTCATGATCATGTTCTGGTATAAATATATCAAGTAATTTTAATATAAGAACACCAATAACTACAAATATAGTTATTAAATAAATCTTATTAGAAAATGTTTCATATATTTCAGGAAACAAATCAGAAATAGCAAGTGAAATCATACATCCAAGTGCTACTGAAATAGATAAATTTTCTATTAATTTAGTATTTTTTGATATCTTAACTAAAAAAACTCCAATTAGTATAAAAAGTCCTAAAACAAATGTAATTAATAATCCCATTTTTTACCTCCTATATTGTTTTAATTATTTCTCTTGATTTATTAATAAGTTCTTCTTTTGAATTTGAATTCATATATTTTCTTTTTAATATAAATCTTTTCATAAATTTTATTCTTCTTCTAAAGAAACTATCTCTTTTCATAACTTCTTTAAAAGCTATATTATTATATATATCGCCATATGTAAGTTCAAGTACTCTAAATAAATAACTTAAAAGCTCTTTTTTACCTTTTAAATTTAAATTTTTCCACAGCATAATATCATTGAATATATAAATAGTGTTCATAAGTTTTAATGATTCATATTTTTCTTTATCAAATTTTAAACCTTTTGTATACTCATCTAATTTTTCACAGGAAGACAATATATCTAATATTTTAGTGCTTCCAAATAAATTCATTCCCATAATACTTTTAGGATTAAATCTATATCTATAAAGTACTTCATTTAAATAAACTATTTTCTTTGCTTTTATTATATTTGAAATAATAAATGGTAAATCTTCAAAGTATATTCCTACTGGAAATCTTGAATCACCTATTAAACTTCTTTTAAATAATTTATTACAAGGACCTGCAGTTTCTAAAAGAAAATAGTCTCCTTTATTTATATCTACTTCTATAGTTTTTTCCTTTAACTTTGGATATAACTTTCTATCTGCATATTCTATATTTGATATACTTCTACTAAAATCATATCTAACTACATCAGCATCATATTTTTTAGCGGCATTAAATGCATCTTCTAAAGTATTTGGCTCAATATAATCATCAGAATCAATAAACATAATGTATTCGCCTTTTGCTTTATCAATACCTTTATTTCTTGATGCACCTGGTCCTAAATTTTTTTTATTTTCTATAACAAAAAAATTAGAATATTTTTTTTCATATTCTCTAATTATATCAAGACTACTATCTTTTGATTTATCATCTATTAATATTACCTCATAATTTTTATAACTTTGTGAAAGTATACTATCTAAGCATTGTCTAATAAATTTTTCTACATTATAAACTGGAATAATAATACTAATCATTTTTAATTCACCCTATCCATAGATAAAATTATATCACATTTCGAAATATTTTTTAGTTTTTTCTAAATATTTCTTTCTTTTTTCTAACTTTTCTGGATTATGTGCAAGCGCATCACATCTTTGTACTTCAAGTCTTTTTTTTAGCAAAGAAGGGTTTTCTTTTACTTTCCTTTCTCTTATTGGATAATCATGATTTTTTACTAAATACATACTTCTTGAGTAAAATCTTTATCATATTCTAATCTTTCTAAAACAATTCTTGTTATTTTTTCTGAATAAATAGGATGATTAGGATAATGCCTTATTCCACCCTTTTCAACATAACAATATGGTTTACTTATATCATGAAATAAAAGTGACATTAAAAATCTTTTTTAGATAAGGAAATAGCATATAATGTATGATTAAATACATCTAGATGATGATGTGGATGTTTATGATCAAACCCTATCATTGGTTTAATTTCCGGTATTATATTTAAAATATATTCTAAACTATTATTAATTTCTAAAATAACATCATCGCTCATTAAAATACTATATAAATTAATTATAACCACCTATGCTTATTATAATAAAAAAGGTAAACCTTTTAAAGTTTACCATTATTTTATTTCAATACTTTTTTTAGTATCAACTTTTTCTTGTTTTGGAATAACAAGTTTTAAAGTACCATCTGTAAATTCTGCTTCAATTTCATCTTCTTTGATATCTCCAAAGTTAAATGATCTTTCACATTTTTCATATACTCTTTCTTTTCTTATATATTTCTTGTCATCTTCTTCTTTTTCTTCTTCTTTCTTTTCACAAGAAATTTTAATTACTCCATTATCACATTCAATATTGATATCTTCTTTTTTAAATCCTGGAATATCCATAACTACATTATAGTTTCCATCCTTTTCAAAAATATCACATTTCATAGATTTTTTAAATCTACTATCCTCATAATCATCTAATAAACTATCAAAAAATATTCTGCTTGGTAACATATTCATCATTCCTTTCTTATTTATTATGTACCTAATCTATATTTTTATTCTATTTTGATAATAAGTCACATATTAAATTACTAATTTCTGTTGGATTTTCTATTGAAAGTCCTTCAATTAATCTACTTTGTGAATAAAGAATTTTAGTATATTCGTTAAATTTTTCTTTATCACTTCTATATAATTCTTTTAATTTATCTGCTATTTTATGTGAAGAATTAATTTCAAGTATTATTTTTGCATTAATATTTTGATCAGTAGGCATAGCATTAAGTACCTTTTGCATTTCTATTGAAACAGGTCCTTCACTTACTAAACATACTGGATGATTTTTAAGTCTATGTGTAAATCTAACATCTGAAATATCACTACCGATAATTTCTTTCATTGAATTTAACATTTCTTTGTTTTCATCATTTATTTTTTTAATTTCTTCTTTTTCTTCTTCAGTATCTAAATCTAAGTTTTCTTCGGAAACATTAACGAATTTTTTACCATCATATTCCATTAATGATTTAATAGCAAATTCATCAACATATTCTGTTAAGTAAAGAATGTTATAACCTTTATCCTTTACTTTTTCAACTTGTGGAAGCATATTAATTTTATCTATTGTTTCACCACAAGCATAATAAATATTTTCTTCATCATCTTTCATAGATGAAACATATTCTTTTAATGTTATATATTTTTCATCTTTTGATGAGTAGAACAAAAGTAAATCTTTAAGTTCATCTTTATGCATTCCATAGTCATTGTATACACCTAATTTTAGTTGCATACCAAATTCTTTAAAGAACTTTTCATATTTATCTCTTTCACCCTTAAGCATACTTTCAAGTTCACTTTTAATTTTCTTTTCTATATTACTAGCGATTAATTTAAGTTGTCTATCTTGTTGTAAGATTTCTCTTGATATATTAAGTGATAAATCATCACTATCAACAACACCTTTAACAAATCCAAAATAATCAGGAAGTAAATCAGAACATTTATCCATTATAAGTACACCATTAGAATAAAGTGCTAAACCTTTTTCATACTCTTTTGAATAATAATCAAATGGAGCATGTGCTGGTAAGAATAATATTGCTTTATAACTTGTCATACCTTCTACACTTGTATGAATAACTTTAATTGGATTTTCATAATCATAAAATTTACTTTGATAGAAATTATTATATTCTTCTTCAGTAATCTTATTTTTATCTTTTTTCCATAAAGGAATCATACTATTTAATGTTTCTTCTTTTGTTACATCTTCATATTCATCTTTAGAATCTTTCTTAAGTTCTCTTCTTGTAACATTCATTTTTATTGGATATCTGATATAATCAGAATATTTTTTAACAAGTGTTTCTATAGTATAAGTATCTAAGAAGTCACTATAATTATATTCTTCATTATCTGATTTAATTTTTAAAATAATTGTTGTTCCATAAGTATCTTTTTCATCTTTTGTAATTGTATAACCTTCAGCACCAGTGCTTTCCCACTTATATGCATCTTCTTCATTATACTTTTTACTAATTACCGTTACATCATCACTAACCATAAATGATGAATAAAATCCTACACCGAACTGTCCTATTATATTTACATCTTTTTTCTTTTCGTTTTCTTCTTTAAATTGTAATGAACCAGACTTTGCAATCATACCTAAGTTATTTTCAAGTTCTTCTTTATTCATACCAATACCAGTATCAATAATCTTAAGTAATCTATTTTCTTTGTCTATTTCTATTTTAATGCATAAATCTTTTTTATTTACTTTTATACTTTTATCAGTTAATGACTGATAATAAAGTTTGTCAATTGCATCACTTGCATTCGATAATAATTCTCTTAAAAATATTTCTTTATTTGTATAAATTGAATTAATCATCAAATCAAGTAATCTTTTAGATTCTGCCTTAAACTGCTTCACATTATACCTTCTTTCTGTCATTCTCTACCTGACAATTACATGATAGCACTTTAATTAGCACTTGTCAATAGTAAGTGCTAAAATAGATAAATTTTTACATTTTTTTAACTAAAAAAAATCACAAATGTGATTTATAATTTAAGTGTTTTTATTAAATTTTTACCTTGAAAAATTTCTTTTTTAGTTACACTCTTAACATATGATTGTAAATCTTCTCCTACTTGTTCTTCATTAAAATTTAAACAATTATTCAAGTATTCCTTAAATTCACTATTTAAACTTAATTCATTTATTAATACCCTTTGCTCTTCTAATGATTTATAAGATAAATTTTTATCATATAAAATTGATAATATTAATAAATTTAGATATTGTATTTCACCCTTTATCCTTTTTTTATACATACTATCTAAAATATTACCTTTTATAATTAATTGATCAAAATCAATAAGTTTAATATCTGTATTCGATACTAATATATTAAACAATTGTAAATCATTATGTATAACACCATTTTTATGAAGATTTTTTATTATTTGTATTATTTTATATATAATCATTTTTTTATATTCAATAGATAAAGATTCTTTAGTTATTATTCTATTTACATTTTTATATTCATCTAAATATCTAGTTGTATATCCATACTCTTTTAAATCTAAATATAATATTTCATCTGCAAATACACAATCAGATAATTCTTCCATAGATTTTAATATTTCAAAATATTCTTTAAATCTTGATACTACATGAGTTGGTTCTAATTTATAAATTATTCCATCTTTAGTTAAAACTACTGGAATTTTTGTTGATGAATTTCTTTTTAATACTGTCATATTTTCAAGACCTTTTCTTGTAATAAATCTTTCTGTAATTTCACTCATAAGTCCACCTCATGGGATGGTATTTTATCATTTATTTATATATATGTCAAAAAAATAGATTATTTGAAATTAATAAAAACTAATGATTTTACTCATTAGTTTTTACTAAATTATTATTTTCTTCATCTATAATAACTTCTTCACCAAACTTAATATTATCATTAATTATTTCATTTGCAAGTAATGTTTCTAGATTTCTAGATACAAACCTTTTTATAGGTCTTGCACCATATTTTTCATCATAAGAATTATTGATAATAAAATCTTTTGCTTTATCAGTTAATTTTAATGTAATTTTTTTATCATCTAGTCTTTTTTCTATATCACTTATAATTTTATCAAGTATTTCATATACAACTTTTTTATCAAGTGATTTAAATATAATTATTTCATCTATACGATTTATAAATTCTGGTTTAAATGTATGTTTTAATTCATTCATTACAAGTTCTTCTTTATTTTCAGCATTTTCCAAAATATATTCACTACCCAAGTTAGAAGTCATAATTATAATAGTATTTTTAAAATCTACTGTTCTACCTTGTGAATCTGTTATTCTACCATCATCTAGTATTTGAAGTAATATATTAAATACGTCTTTATGAGCTTTTTCTATTTCATCAAATAAAACTATACTATATGGATTTCTTCTTACAGCTTCTGTTAATTGTCCACCTTCATCATATCCTACATATCCTGGAGGTGCTCCGACTAATCTAGATACTGAATGACTTTCCATATATTCACTCATATCTATTCTGACAATATGTCTTTCATCATCAAATAATTCATAAGCAAGTGTTTTAGCAACCTCTGTTTTACCTACACCTGTTGGACCTAAGAATATAAATGAACCTATTGGTCTATTTGGATCTTTTATACCCGCTCTTGAACGAATTATTGCTTCACTAACAAGTTTTAAAGCTTCATCTTGTCCTTTTACTCTTTTCTTCATGTTTTCTTCTAGATGAATTATCTTTTCTCTTTCGCCTCCGACTAATTTACTAATAGGTATTTTAGTCCAATTTGAAATTATTTTAGCAATATCTTCTTCATCTACTGTATCAGATAATATTTCATTTTTTGCTTTTTTATTTAATTCTTCTAATTCTTTTTCTAGTCTAGGAATCGTACCATGTCTTAATTTAGCAGCTTCTTCTAAATCATATCTATTTTCTGCTTGTTCTAATTTAAAGTTAGCAGTTGATATTTCTTCCTTTTTATTTTTTATCTTATCATTAATACTTTTTTCTTCTTCCCAGTCACTTCTTAATTTTTTTTCATCTTCTTTTAATTTAGATAAATCAGTATTAATTTCTTCTACCCTTTTCTTACTTATATCATCTTTTTCTTTTTTTAATGCTTGTTTTTCTATTTCAAGTCTCATTATTTTTCTTGTTAAAGTATCAAGCTCTGTTGGTACTGAATCCATTTGTACTTTAATAGTTGCACACGCTTCATCTATTAAATCAATTGCTTTATCAGGAAGAAATCTATCTGTTATATATCTATTTGAAAGAGTTGCTGCTGCGACTAATGCTCTATCTTTTATTGAAACACCGTGATGAACTTCAAATCTTTCTTTTAAACCACGAAGTATAGTTATTGTATCTATTACTGTTGGTTCTTTAACAATTACTTTTTGAAATCTTCTTTCAAGTGCACCATCTTTTTCAATATATTTTCTATATTCATTAAGTGTTGTTGCACCAATACATAATATTTCACCTCTAGCAAGCATAGGTTTTAACATATTACCAGCGTCCATTGCGCCTTCTAAAGCACCCGCTCCTACTATCATATGTATTTCATCTATAAATAAAATTATTTCTCCATTACTTTCTTTTATTTCTTTTAATACGGCTTTTAATCTTTCTTCAAATTCACCTCTATATTTAGCACCAGCAATAAGTGCTCCAAGGTCAAGCTCCCATATTGTTTTATTCTTTAAACTGTTAGGGACATCACCTTTAACTATTCTTTGTGCAAGTCCTTCAACAATAGCTGTTTTACCTACACCAGGTTCACCTATTAAAACTGGATTATTTTTAGTTTTTCTAGATAATATTCTAGTAATACTTCTTACTTCTTCATCTCTACCTATTACAGGATCGATTTTACCATCTTTTACTGCTTTTACAATATCTCTACCATATTTTTCTAGTGGATTTTGTAAATTTTCTTCATATGGATTTTGTCCGTTCATAGTTATCCCCTCCTTATATAATTGCATATAAAAAGCATGCTTTTTACTGCATACTTTAATTATATCACTATTTTAGCACTTGTCAAGCAAGAGTGCTAAATATATTAATTTTTTTATTTATTATTGTTCATCTACAACGTTATTTTCGATTTTATCTAATTCTTTTTTAAAACTTTTTACTTTAACTTTTATAATAACGCAATCAATAATATCTAATACTGCATATATACATAAAATTATTCCTATAAAACTAGTAACAGTAGTTGCACCACTTATTGGATTAACTATAAAGTATCCACCTAAAACCATTATTAGTATTGAATATATAAAAGTTATAACCCATGATTTTTCTCCTAAATCTTTTATTTCAAAAGAAACTTGAATTTTATTTATACCATTTATAATCATCCATACACCAATAAATACTGGTATTAGAATCATAAGTAAATCCTCATTTATTAAAAGCATAAGTCCACATACTATACTAAATATACCAGAAATAAGTCCTACACTTGCACCTAGTCCATCCTTTCTATATCTAAAATAGTCAATTACAGGAAATACACCAATAAGTAATAAAATTACTCCAATCGCAACTGTTATTGATTTTATGAATCCCTCTGCATTAACTGCTAAAATTAATCCAAATAAGAATAATAGTACTGATGAAATCATCGAAATATTAAATACTTTCTTTAACATATATATCCTACCTTTCTTTTTTATTATAACATTTTATCAAATAAATTTAAAGTTGATATTTTTTTAATTTATAATCAATTATTTTACCTTCATAAACAAGTTTCAAATTTTCTATTTTTTCAAAATCCATAGGTTTTACTATTTTTTTAGTTTTTTCAAATAATTTAACACTATCATCAGATAGAATTTTATATATAAATTCTGAACAATAATATTTTTTTCTATTTATTTTCTTATCAAAAATTGCCAAAACTAATCCTAAAAAATTATAACCTTTACAAGGAATACCATATTTATCTAATAATCTTTTTATATTTTTGTACTTTTCATCTGATATAGTCAGCTCATATATAAGTATTTCCGCTCTTGGTGATACAGAATAAAGGCCTTTATAAATACTTTCATTCATATATTTACCAATAAATGGACAATATTTATATTTTCTGCCTATAGAATACATATTTGTACAATCTTTATTAAATGAAATTGAAATATGTGAATATTTATCTTTAGTAAATAATTTTATTGTTTTAGCAAGTATACTATAACTTTGTGATAATACAATATATATTTTTTTCATAACTACTCCTAATATCATTATAATATAAATTTATAGATATAAAAAGATAAAAAAAAAATTTCTAGTTTTTAATTCACTTATTACTTTTTTTATAAAAATAGTATAAATCAAGTAAACAATCTACTACTACACGCGAAAGTTTTATCCGTATTCTAAAAACTGTAACTAAAATAATTTATCTGATTTAATATAATCGTAGAACTCTATTATATACTTAAAAGTTAACTCGTCTAATGTGTTATTTTGAACCAACTCTTTTGTAATTACATTAAATTCATTACCATCTATTTTATCATAATTTTTTCTAAAATTACATTTATTGTATTTAATAAAGTACTTTTTAAATTTGTATTTTTAAGTAATTTATATAATTTAATAATTCATCAATTATAAATTCAATTTATCCATCTGTTTAGAAGATATAATTTTCTCCATTCTCATAATCAGAAACACTTATTTGAACACCAGGATTTAATTGTCTTAATTTTTCAATTAGAGCAGTTGGATTATCTATTTTTTCTTTATTGTCGTTTATATTTTTTTTAATTAATTCATCAATAATTTTATCAATTTCTTGTTTTATTTGTTCAATATCTTCATCAGAATTTGTATATGATTTAATAATACTATTTGCTGTATTATTATCTATAACAAAAAAGCCATATTTACTATTTATATTATTAGACAAATTATTAACATAATTATAAATCCATTCATTTTTTTCTTCCATAACTATCACCTACTATTTTCTATAAAGAATTATAACATATTCGAAATAATAAAAAAACTACAATTAATTAATAATTATAGTTTATAAAATTACATTCTTGGATGATTTTCTTGTTCACGAATTATTGCTTCTTCATAAGTTAATAACTCTTCTGTTTGTGGTAGTGCATTTGGAAGAGCATGTCGTGCCCATTTGTTTGTAGCTTCAATAAATTTTTTCTGTGAAAATAAATTTTCAGCATAACTCTTTGCATACTTGTAATTGAAATCTTCCGTAGACTGTACAATTTCTATTGGATTAATATTTCCCGTAGTAGTCAATTCTCTTTGAATTTCACTCATTATTATTGCATATGTTTTTCTAGCGCCCTCTGAAAACGCATATTCATAGTCCTGTTCAGTAACATAACTTCTATCTGATGTTGTTCTCGGATGACTATTCATTGTTGCCAAAACCCACGATAAACTAAATTTTACTCTATCTATCATTAATTCATCAGATATAAATACTCCACTATTTCTATCAACTGCAACTAAATTACCATTTTTATCTTTTCCTAAAGTATACTTATCAAATGTGTCTTTTACACCATCAAATCTAAAGTTATATTGTGGATATAATTTTGTATCAATATTATTCATATTATCACCCCATATAGTTATATATTATCATAAAATAGTTTATTATGCAAAATTTTAGATTTAACATAGTAAATTTTATTAACCTTTGTAACACAAAATAATAAAAAATATGATATTATATTTTATAGGTGATTTACATTATGAAAAAATTTACTATGAAGGATGAAAAATTTATATGTGAAAATTGTGGTAAAGAAGTTTTTCCACTTGGATATACTGCAAGAGATCATTGTAATTATTGCTTATATTCAAAACACTTGGATATATTTCCTGGTGATAGAGAAAATACTTGCCTGGGAAAACTAAAACCTATTGGAATAGAAAAATTTAAAGATACATATAAAATAATTTATAAATGTGAAAAATGTAATAAATTACATAAAAATATAATGGCTAAAGATGATAATTTCGACTTGATAATTGAATTATCTAAAGCAGAATAAAAACGCTAGAAATAGCGCTTTTTTAATTTTTTGGTTTAAATATCATAGTAAATATAAATGCAAATATTATAGTAGCAGTTATACCTGTTGCAGTTAAAGAAAACATTCCTGTAAATAAACCTAAAAGTCCATCAACTTTTGCTTTAGCAAGTGCTCCATGAATTAATAAGTGTCCAAAACTAGTAATACATACAATTGCACCTGCACCAAATTTATCTACAAATAAATCATATATTGAAAATGTATCTAAAGCTGCTCCTATTACTACAAATAAACTTGTAATATGTCCTGGTAATAATTTAGTATTGTCAAGTATTATTTGACCTATTAAACATACTATTCCTGCGAATAAAAATGAGTAAATAAATTCCATATTATATTACCTCCAAACATACTGCATGACTTACTGATGGTATACTAAATTTTTGATTACAAGTTGTTGGACTCATAAGTGCTCCTGTTGCGATTAATAAAACTTTTTTTATTATTCTTTGCTTCATTTTAGGAATAATACTAGAGTATACAACTAGTGGCATACAAGATGGACCTGATCCACCTGCATATATATTTTCTTTATAATCATATATCATAGTTGCAGTGTCATCATAATTCTTATCTAATTTTATATTGTATTCTTTTTCACATATTTCTTTAAATATATCTTTACCATAAACACCTAAATCTCCAGTTAAAATTAAATCGTAGTCACTTACTTTTGTCTTAGTTTGCTTTAAGTGTTCATTTAATGTATATGCTGCACTTGGACTCATAACTGCGCCCATATCAAATACATTATCTACTCCCATATCTATTACTTTACCAATAGTTGCGCTAGTTACTTTTATATCTGTTTTAGCATTTGTAAGCATTAATGATGCTGCCCCTGTTACAGTAAATGTAGTTGTTTTTGGTTTTGGCGCACCATATTCAACTGGATTTCTAAATTGTCTTTCACTTGTCATATTATGTGAAGATGTTGTACATATTGCTTTCTTATTTTTTTCATTTTCTAAAATAGATGAAGCGATTAATATTTCTTCACAAACAGATGCACAAGCATTATATACTCCTAAAAAAGGAATATTAAGATTTGAATATACAAAATTGGATATTGTAAGTTGATTCATTAAATCAGCACTTATTCCAAAAGAAATATCTTCTTCATTATATTTAGTTTTATCAAGTAAAATTTTAATAGACTCTTTTAGTTCCTTCATTTCACATTTTTCAAATGTTTTTTCTCCATCATAAAAGTCAGTAAACTTTTTATCAAAATTATCTTTTAATGGTCCTTCTATTACAAATGGACCTGCAACTGTACTTACATTTTCTACATATACATTATTAAATTTTATAGTCATTTTCTAACCTCCAAAAAATACGAATCTAATTATTCCAAATACATATGCTGCGACTACTCCATAAAGAATAACACTACCTGATAATTTAAAAATATTAGATCCTATTCCCATTACAAGTCCTTCATGTTTATATTCAAGTGCACTTGATGTTGTCGCATGTGCAAATCCACTTATTGGAATAAATAATCCTGCTCCTGCTTTTGATACCCAGTTATCAAAAAATCCAAGTGCTGTAAATAAACATGCTAGAAATATTATTGTAACCATCATTAAACTTACCGCCACACTTTGACTTACTCCATCAATCATTAAATATACTTTTATTAATACTTCACCAATTAATCCAACAAGTCCACCAACTAAAAACGCTATAATCATATTTTTTACTTTGTTTTCTTTTGGACTATGTTTGTCTACTATTTTTTTGTATTCTTGTTTGTTCATATTTTTTTCACCATTTGTATTATTAACAAAAAAAATTTTTTTATACAAAAAAAGGATAAACTTATGCACATAGTTTATCCGATAAATCATCTAATATTTTTCTTTCTAGTCTATATACTTTTACTTGACTAATATTATTTTCTTTTGCGATTTCTGTTTGTGTTTTACCTTCATAATATCTTTGGTATATTAATTTTTGATCTTCTTTTTTCAAATTACTTAATGCTTCTTTTAAACTTATTAAATCTATTTTATCTAATTTTTCTTCACTTGCAATTACATCTTTTATAGATATATTATCATTATCTTCATTTACACTTTCATCTATACTTTGTACATTTTGATTTAAATTTAAAACTTCTAATACTTTACTTTTTTCTTCATTAACTATCATGCACAAAATATCTAAACTAGGATATTCTCCTTTACTTTTAAAATAATGATCTCTTGCTATATCTACTTTTTTCTTTAATTTAAAAATATCTCTACTTATTTTAATATTCTTATCTTCTCTTAAATACTTTAATACTTCACCTAATATATATTTTTCACAAAAAGTTGAAAATTTTATTCCAAGCGTAGGATCAAAATTATTTGCTGCTTTTATAACTCCCATTTTACCAGCTTGCATTAAATCTTCCCTATTATAACTACTTGCGTACTTATTAACGATAAAAGATACTTTAGTTTCCATTTCTACAGCTAGTTCATTTGTTAAAATCATATACTTAAAAGTTTAAGTGCTGATAATTCATCAGATACATATTCTAAATCATAAGCACTCATTTCATCACCACATATAAGCATTCTTCCATCGTTTTTTTCTAATAATTTTTGACACTTATCAAACAATTTAACACTATCACTCATTTCTAAATTTTTAACATTAAATACTACAAATCTAATGCCACCATCTTTAATTATTTCAAAAACTTTTTCTTCTACATCCATTGAACTTACTTCATTTAATATACCTGCTAATCTAACAAATAATACTCCTCTAGTAAATTCTATATTTAAATCTACCATTTTTTTATTTTCCTCCCTTTTTTACAATATTTATTAAATCACTAATAATATACCTTTTAAACACTTTAGACAAAACATTACAAAATTCGACTTAACTTTTTTTCGAGCATTTTTGCTCTCATATATTATTTTCTCCGTTTTTTAACTAAATTCCCCTATACTTAAAAAAATTTTTATGATATATTTTATTTAGAAGGGAGATAATTATGAAAAAGGGTCTAAAATTATTATTAGTTTCATTATTTGTAATAATACTTTCAGGTTGTAATAATTCTTCTAAAGAAGTTGTTAAAACTTGTAAGTTAACAGCAGATCAATCATCTAATGGATATGTTCTTAATTCTAATTATGAAATTCATTCTAAAGATGGATTAGTTGATAGCGTAGTAACTAAAGAAACTGTTGAATCAGATAATGAACAAATCCGTGAATACTTTAAAAGTACTTTAGAAAAATCATATAAAACTGCTGATGAAAGTTATGGTGGATATACATATAAAGTTACTGAAGATGATAATAAAATAATATCTGATGTAACAATTGATTATTCTAAAATGGATTTAGATAAATCCGTTAAAGATAATTCACAAATTAAATCTTACATAAAGAATAAGAAAATAACTCTTGAAGGTATGCAAAAAATATATGAAGCTTTAGGAGCAACTTGTGAATAACTATACTAAAAAGGTATAGTTTTTTTCTTTTTTTAATGTTATATTATAATAAAGGAAGTGAATAAAATGAACAAGAAAAAAATTCTTATGTTATTTTCAATTATTTTATTATTAGTAATAATATGTTTTTTTTCATTAAATATATATATTAACAAACAAGAAGAAAAAAAATATTATATTATTGATAAAGAAGAAGTTCCAAGTATATATAATATTGTTGGAAAAAGAAATATAATTAAATATAAATCGTTTAAAAATAGTGGTATATATAAAAATATATATCAATATAAATATATAAAAAATGTTTCATCTGATTTAAGTAAATATACAAGTGAATTAAAAGAAAATTATAACTATTTATATACATCAAATATCGATTTTACAAAAAAAAGTGATAATATTTCAATGGCAAAAAAAATAGATGAAAACCAAATTATTATGATAGAAATAGAATATAATGATAATTCATATAAAATAACAATATCAAAAGGAAAAGGAAATATTAATGAATTTTAAATACTAACTATACTATGTATAGTTTTTTTCTTTTATTAGTGGTATACTTAAAGTGTATAGTATAGGAGAAAAAAATGTATAATAAAGATATTAATGATGTTTATAAAGAATTAAATACAAGTGAAAAAGGATTAACTCTAAATGAAGTTAATAAAAGATTAAATATATATGATAAAAATATAATAAAGGAAAAGAAAAAAGAAAATATTTTCTTAAGATTTTTAAAACAATTTAAAGATATAATGATCATTATTCTTTTAGTAGTTGCACTACTCCTTTATATATATGGAGTACTATATTCTCATGAATATACAGATACGATAGTAATATTAGTTGTTGTTTTTATAAATGCAATTACTGGTTTTATTCAAGAAGAAAAAGCAAATTCTGTTATTAATGGACTAAAAAAATATGAAGCTTCAACTTGTAAAGTAAAAAGAAATGGGAAAATTGATATTGCTGATACAAGTACTTTAGTTCCAGGTGATATTATATTTTTAGAAGCTGGTGATATGGTACCTGCAGATTCTAGAATAATTACATGTGAAAACCTAAAAGTTGATGAATCACCTTTAACAGGTGAAAGTATTCCAGTTATTAAAACAAATGAAACATTAAATAATAATTTAATAATTCAAGATCAAAAAAATATGATTTTCTTGTCATCAAACATAACAAATGGAAAATGCATGGCAGTTGTTATAAATACTGGTATGAATACAGAAATAGGAAAAATAGCGTCTTCATTAAATAAAATATCAAATATTGAGACACCTCTTCAAATAAAAATAAAAGAAATAAGTAAAAATCTAACAATAATTGTATTTATAATAATGATTTTTATATTTATATTAGCGCTTATTAATCACTACTCATTTCTAGAAATAATAATGCTTTGTTCTTCACTTGCGGTTGCGGCTATTCCAGAAGGATTACCTGCGGTTATAACTATTTCATTATCTATTGGTATATCTAATCTTGCGAAAAAGAAAACGATAGTAAAACAAATGCAAGCAGTTGAAACACTAGGTTCTATTGATGTTATTTGTTCAGATAAAACAGGAACAATTACACAAAATAAAATGACTGTAAAAGAAGAAGTCATTTATGATAAAGAAATGTTAAATTATATATGTGCACTTTGTAATGAAGGATTAATAATAAATAATGAATATAAAGGTGACCCTACTGAAACATCATTATATGGATATTTATATAAAAATAATATTGATGCGTTAAAAATTAGAAAAGAAAATAAAAGAATAATAGATGCTCCTTTTGATAGTGAAAGAAAGTTATCTACTACAATTAATAAAATCGGTGATAAAACTTATTTGTTATGTAAAGGTAGTATTGATAATTTACTTAATAAATGTGCTTATATAAATAATAATAAAATAACTAATAAGGATATAAATGATATTAAAGATAGTGAAAAGAAACTTGCTAGTAAAGCACTTAGAGTATTAGGATTTGCATATAAAGAAATTAATGATATTCCTAAAAATGCTACTGAAGTAATTAATGAAGAAAACAATCTTAATTTTGCTGGTTTACTTGGGATGATTGATCCACCAAGAGATACTGTTATAAAAAGTGTTGAAATGTGTAAAAATGCAGGTATTAGACCAATAATGATTACAGGTGATTCACTAGATACTGCAAATGCTATTGCTAAAGAAATAGGAATTATAGATAACGATAATGAAGGAATACTTGGTAATGCTCTTGATAATTATACTGATGAAGAACTTGAACAAATAGTTAAAAATTATTCTGTTTATGCAAGAGTTAATCCAGAACACAAAGAAAGAATTGTTAAAGCTTGGCAAAAAAATGGTAAAGTTGTTGCTATGACAGGAGATGGAGTTAATGATGCTCCAGCTATTAAAGATGCACATGTTGGTGTTGGTATGGGAATAACTGGTACAGATGTAACAAAATCAGCCGCAGATATCGTACTTATGGATGATTCATTCTCAACAATAATAATTGCTGTTGAAGAAGGAAGAAGAATATATAATAACATTAGAAATAATATTGTTTACTCATTATCTAGTAATTTTGCTGAAATATTTACAATAATTATTGGATTACTTTCCGGCAACACAATACTTTTACCAATATATATATTATTTATTGATTTAGTAACTGATTCTGTTCCAAGCATATGTTTAGCATTTGAAAAAAGTGAAAAAAATATTATGAGTCAAAAACCAAGAGGTCTTAACAAATCATTATTTACACCATTTATAAAATCTTGCTTTATATCATCAGCAATTGTCGAAACATTATTTGTTTGTTTAACTTACTTTATATCTTTAAAATTATATAATAATGAAATTGCAATGAGTCTTGCCCTTTTATCTATGGTTGTACAAGAAATTATTTATTCTATATCTTGTAGAAATTTAAAAGAACCAGTATTCAAGCAAGGAATATTTTCTAATAAAGTAATGAATATTGGACTAACTATAATAACATTAATTGAACTTCTAGTATTTATGACTCCTCTTGGTAAAATAATAAGTGTTGAAAGTATTAAACCAAGTTTAGTATTGATTATATTTTTAATAAATAGTTCTTCATTTATAATTTATGAACTGTTAAAACCATTACTAAAAAAAGTATTTAAAGACTAAATAGTGTACTCTAAGTATACTATTTTTTTGTGTAATTTATTTTTATATAGTTAGATTTATTTAATCCTACGATTCATAGGGTGACATATTTATAAATTTATAATACCATTGTTTTTGAAAGAAGGAATTCTTATGAATAAAAATTATACTAATTATTATTTTTTCATCATGGCATTATTTTTTATTACGTATAACATAATATTTAAAAGTTTAAAAATAAGTGGTTCATTATATAAATTGTTTATGATTTCACTTATAATTATTAATTCTATTATATTATTCATTTTAAATAAGAAAATTAGTTTAAAAAAAATAATACTTATTATCTATATATTTACCATTGTTAAATCAAAAAATCAGTTACAATTCTTTTTTGCGCTTTCTAATATTATTATTTTATGTATAATCGGTTTTCAAGAAAGCAACCTTATTAAAACTATTTCTCTTTTTATTTTAATAATCACACTAACATATTTTTTACCTTTATTATTTGCATTCTTATTAGAATTTGGCACTGAATTAGATGAAGATGTATATATAAATAAAATATATGAAGATACACATTATTATTGTAATAAAAATTATGAAATATATTCTTATTCATATAGTGCGGGCGATGTTTTTCATTATAGTATAGGCAAACATTATGATTTTTTAAATATAAATGATATAATACATATAACATATAGTGAACAAAACGAAGTTAAAAAATATGATTATGATAATTATTTGAAAAAACATAAATGTAGATTGGTTGGTGATATAAATGGATCTAAATAAAATATCTAGTTTAATCAAGAAAAAAAGAAAGAGTCTTGGAATAACTCAAACTGAA
This sequence comes from uncultured Mycoplasmatota bacterium, assembly GCA_900546245.1. Classification (GTDB taxonomy): domain Bacteria; phylum Bacillota_I; class Bacilli_A; order RF39; family UBA660; genus CAG-433. The sequence goes on from URBY01000015.1 coordinate 26,245, forward strand.
TTAGCAAATAAATTATTTGTTACAGAAAAAGCAGTTTCAAGATGGGAAACCGGAAGAGGTACTCCTGATATATCTTTATTAATTCCTCTTTCAAAAGAACTTAATATAGATGTATCTGAACTATTAAATGGTGAAGAAAATAATATAGAAAAAGTAATTGAATATAATGAAAAATCAAAGAAATACAAATATAATTTTCAATTTAAATTAATTATCTTATTTTATATATTATCCATATTAACATTTTTATTCTATTTAAAATTTGAATATAATCCAAATATAGAAATTAACTATTTTATTAGATTATCAATAATAGTTATTGCTTCTCTATTTATATTTATTGGAAACAAAATATATAGTAATAATTATGTAGAAAAAATAGAAGATAAAAATAAAATAAAAAAATTATCACAAACAATAATATTTATTTACTATATTATTTTGATATTTAATATGGTCTTTTTCGCAAGATATAATGTTGTTAATGATTATAATCTAATTCCTTTTAAATCTATAAGTAATATATTAAAAAATGGAAATACCTACTCTATTATTATAAATATATTTGGAAATTTATTTGTATTTATGCCACTAGAATATTTTTTAATAGAATTATTTAAAGTACGAAAATTTCCATTAAATTTTATAATATCATTTTTTATTATACTTTTAATAGAAGTATTTCAATTTATTTTTAAGGTTGGCGTATTAGATATAGATGATTTAATATTATGCACTCTTGGAATGATGATTTTTTATATTTGTTATAACTTGATAAATAAAAAATTGCATAGTAAAAAAGATGATAATTAATTTTATCACTTTTTACTTTATAAAATCTATTCCTCTATATAAAAATATATAGTTGCAAAATATTCTTCATTTGCGACTAGTGCATCATTAGTAAGGTCAAGTGATGGTCCTTTTTCTTTTGACCAATTAAGATCTTCAAAATTAACTATTCCTTCATTATTTTTCCCAGTATAAACTATAGTTGGTGTACTTGTTAATATTATAGTTTCATCATCAAATTTTTTAAATACAAGTGCATTTTCAAGTGTATATCCAAGTGATGATGTTAGTGGATTATTTATATATGCATATAACTTCCAATCTGAACTACTTAATCTACTATCTACAATCTTTGTTTTTAAATCACTTACTTTTGGAAAATATAAGTATCCACTATTGGAACAAAAGAAAAATCAATAGAAGGATTTGCATCTAACAAAGTTAATTCATGAGGCATATCTTCATTATATTTAGTTTTCCATTCCCAGGTATCATATTTTCTTGTTAACTCTGAAAATTCTCCTACTATCTTTGTATCTCTATCAATAAAATAGTTATTTACTAAATATTCATAAAATAAGCTCGTACCACTACATAGTCCTTGATCATCAGAAATTTTTATCGTTGTAAATGGATATTTGTTAAAATCTCCTTTTAAAGCTGATTCATGATGATCAAACACAAAAAATTTGTCCTTTAATTGTTTATCATTTGCAATTTTTGATAATGTTGGTTCTTCAAGCCATAAATCTGTTATAAAAATTTTATCATTATTATAAATACTTCCATTATCATAATATTTTGATACTTCATTTTGTAAATTAAAAGTTTCACATAATACGTAATCAACTTCGCTAAAAGATAATTTTGCCAATACTACATTTCCCATACCATCAATATCACTCTTGTGCGTAAATAATAATACCTTCATTTATTTCAACTTCTCATATATAATGTTTATGTTTATTATAACATAAGGAATATCCTTTATCAAATTAAAATATACTATTAAAATGTCAATAATTTAGGAAAATGTCTCAAAAATTTTTAAACATTAACGGGAA
>URBY01000016.1 GCA_900546245.1 uncultured Mycoplasmatota bacterium
CATAGGATTAACATCTAAAAACACTTTTACAATGTCATCTTCATAAATTGTGTATGAAGGAATCTCACCTCTAATAATTTTACAAAAAATACAATCCATTTTTATCATCTCCTCTAATAATTTTAACAAAAAACACTAAAAAAATATATAGTTTTATGGTAAAATAATAATGTTTGGAGATGATGTTATGCTTAAAATAGAAGATTTAAGTACAAGTATAGATGATAAAGATATATTAAAGAATTTTTACTTAAACATAAATGATGGTGAAGTACATGCCTTAATGGGACCAAATGGTACAGGAAAAAGTACTTTATCGAAAGTTATTTTAAATAACAAAAAATATAAAAAGATATCTGGAAAAATAATGTTTGATGACGTAGATATAACAAATATGTCCACAGATGAAATAGCAAGAAAAGGAATCTTTTTATGTAATCAACTTCCATGTGAAATAGATGGAGTAACAACTGCTGATTTTTTAAGAACTGCATTAAATGAAAAAGAAGAAGTTTCATTATATCAATATATAAAGAAAATTGATAGCGCAGTAAAAGATTTAAAAATGGATGAAAAAATGATTCACAGAAGTATGAATAAAGGTTTTTCAGGTGGAGAAAAAAAGAAAAATGAAATACTTCAATTAAAAGTATTAGAACCTAAATTCATAATACTTGATGAACTTGATTCAGGACTTGATGTAGATAGTTTAAAAATTGTTTGTGAAAATATAAATAGTTATTTAAAAGAACATGAAAACACATCAGTACTTATAATTACTCATTATCCTAAAATACTACAATATATAAAACCAGATTATGTACATGTTATGGTAAATGGAAATATCAAGAAAACAGGAGATGCAAGTCTTGCTCTTGAAATAGAAGAAAAAGGATATGATGCTTACAAAAATAGTGCAAGTATCGTAAGTGAATAATTGATATATGAATAATATATTAATAGAAAAGAGTAGTATTGATTTTGAAGATAATGGAGAATTTATATTAAAAGAAAATGGTAATAAAGATATAAGAGTAAATGATAATGTAGATATTACGCTTACTATAATTAATGAAGAAGATAAGGATGTAAGTTATAATTTTGATATTAATGAAAACTGTAACCTTATATTTAATATATTTGATGCATCAAAAAATATAAATAGAAATATAAATGTAAATATTAATGGAAAAAATTCAAATGTATTAATTAATATTTCATCTATTTCATTAAATGAAAATAATTATGATGTTAGTATTCATCATAATAATAAAAACTGCACAAGTAATACAAATATACATGGACTTACAATAGATAATAATTCTATATATATAAAGAACAATGGATATATACCAAATGGTTCAGAAAAAAGTGTTTTACATCAAGACAATAAAATTATTGTTATGAATGATAATAAATCAAAAATAGAACCTAATTTATTTATTGATGAGTATGATGTAGAAGCATCACATGGTGCGTATATTGGTAAATTTGATGAAGAAGAATTATTCTATTTAAATTCAAGAGGACTAGATGAAAATAAATGTTATGAACTTTTAATTAATGGATTTTTATTAAATGAATTTAATATAACTGATGATGTAAAGGATGATTTAAAGAAAATTATTAAAAAGTATTGGAGGTGAAAAAATGAATTATAGAAAAGACTTTCCTATGCTAGAAAAAGATATTGTATATTTTGATAATGGTGCGACAACATTTAAACCAAATTGTGTAATTAATAAGATGTGTGATTATTATAGGAATTATTCATCTAATGCACATAGAGGTGATTATTCACTTAGTTTAAAAGCAAGTGATGAATATGAAAATGTTAGAGATAAAGTAAAAGAATTAATTAATGCTAGTAGAAGAGAAGAAATAATATTTACCAGTGGTTCAACTGAGTCATTAAATGAAATAGTTAATGGATATTTTAAGTATAATTTAAAGATAGGTGATGAAGTATTACTTACAAAAGCAGAACATGCATCAAATATACTTCCTTGGTTTGAACTTGAAAATGAAATGGGTATAAAAGTAAACTATATACCTTTAACTAGTAATCATGAAGTAACAATAGAAAATGTTATAAAAAGTATAACAGATAAAACAAAAGTAATCTCTATTGCGCATATATCAAATGTTATAGGTGATGTAAGACCAATAAAAGAAATAATAAATTATGCACATAAAAAAGGTATATTAGTAGTAGTTGATGGAGCACAAAGTGTAGGTCATACAAATGTAGATGTACAAGATTTAGATATAGACTTTTTAGCTATATCGGCACATAAAATGCTTGGACCAACAGGTGTTGGTGTACTTTATGGTAAGTATGAATTACTTGATAAAATAAAACCTACTAAAGTAGGTGGTGGTATGAATATTGCATTTGTTAGTCCTAGTGAAATAGAATATAAGGAACTACCTTATAGATTAGAAGCAGGAACAGGAAATATTGCTGGTGTTATTGGATTTGGAAGTGCGATTGACTATATAAATGATATAGGTATAGATAACATAGAAGAATATTGCGATGAATTAAAACAATATATTATAAATGGTTTGAAGAACTTAAAAAATGTAAAAATATACAATGAAAATGTAGAAGGTGCTACAGTAGCATTTAATATAGATGGTGTATTTGCGCAAGATACAGCAATATACTTAGATAAATATAATATATGCGTTAGAAGTGGAAGCCACTGTGCAAAAAAACTAGAAGATGAACTTGGAATAAAAAATACATGCAGAGTTAGTATATATTTTTATAATAATAAAGAAGATGCAGACAAATTAATAAAAGCATTGGATAATGATAGAATATTAGAAGAAAGTTTAGGTGTATAAAAATGGATCCAAATTTTAAAAGAACATTAATATTAGAAAATTATGAAAAACCTTTTCATAAAGGACTTGTAGATGATAGTACATATTTAAAAGAAAATAAAAACAATTCATCTTGTATTGATAATTTTGATATACAACTTAAAATGAATGATAATAAAATAGAAGATATAAGATTTGAAGGAGAAGCATGTGCAATCGCAGTATCATCGGCATCTATATCAATTCAAAAATTAATTGGTAAAACAAAAGAAGAAGCACTAAAGATAATAGATAACTATGAAAAAATGATTAATGAAGAAGAATATGATAAAGATTTATTAGAAGAATTACTTGCGTATGAAGATATATATAAACAACCAGCAAGAAAAAAATGTGCAACACTTGCAATACTTGGAATAAAAGATTTAATAGAAAAATAGGAGGTAATTATGAAGGAAGTAAAATTCGAAAAAGGTTTAGATGAAGAAAAAGTAAGAAAAATATCTGAATTAAAAAATGAACCAGAATGGATGCTAGAATATAGATTAAAATCATATAAAGATTTTACAAATAAACCTCTTCCTTCTTTTGGACCAAAGATAAATATTGATTTTAATAATATAACTTATTATAAAAGAATTGATAATGAAGTACATAATTCTTGGAATAATGTAAACAAAAATGTTAAAAAGACATTTGATGATATTGGAGTAATAGAACAAGAAAAAGAATATTTAGATGGACTTGGTGTTCAATATGATAGTGAAGCAATATATCATAATATGATTAAAGATTTGGAAGAAAAAAACATAATATTTTGTGATACAGATACAGCACTAAAAAAATATCCAGAGTTATTTAAAAAATACTTTGGTACATTAGTAGATTATAATGAAAATAAATTTACAGCACTAAATGGTGCCGTATGGAGTGGTGGAACATTTATTTATGTACCTCCACATACAAAATTAGATAGACCACTTCAAAGTTATTTTAGAATTAATACAAAAGATATGGGACAATTTGAAAGGTCACTTATAATAGTTGATGATGATTCTGAAGTACACTATATAGAAGGATGTACAGCACCAACTTATACTACTGATTCACTTCATGCAGCTGTTGTTGAAATATTTATTGGTAAAAATGCAAAATGTAGATATACAACAATACAAAACTGGTCAGATAATGTAAATAATTTAGTAACAAAAAGAGCAATAGTTGATGAAGGTGGTACTATGCAGTGGATAGATGGTAATATTGGTTCTAAAATCAATATGAAGTATCCAGCATGTATTTTAAAAGGAGATAATTCAGTTGGTGAATGTATTTCTATTGCTGTTGCATCTAATAATCAAATTCAAGATACAGGCGCTAAAATGATCCATTTAGGTAAAAATACAAGAAGTCATATAATCGCCAAATCAATAGGTAGAAGTGGTGGAAATGCTAGTTATAGAGGTTTAGTAAGTATAGAAGAGAATGCTACTAATTCAAGATCAAGTATAAAATGTGATACTATTCTTTTAGATAAATTATCAAAAAGTGATACAATTCCTACTAATATATGTAAAAATGAGTCATCAATAATAGAACATGAGGCAACAGTTTCAAAATTAGATGAAGATAAATTATTCTATCTTATGAGTAGAGGAATTGATGAAGAAAAAGCAATAGAATTATCATTAATAGGATTTATAGAAGAATTTACAGAAGAATTACCACTTGAATATGCAGTAGAATTAAATAATTTATTAAAAAACAATTTTCAAAAAATGTGCAATATTTAAATTTTAGAAAGGAATTTTATGCAAAAATTCCTTTTTTGTTATACAAAAATTCAATTTTTGAGTATTTTTTTATGCAAAAATGCCATTTTTCTGCTTTGATTTCTTCTTTTTAGTAGTGTATTATACAGCACTGAAAGGAGGAAAATGTCATGTTAAATCAAATTGTAATTGTTGGGAGACTTGTTAAAGATCCTGAACTTAGAGAAACAGATTCAGGAAAGAAAGTAACTAATATTACTCTTGCTGTTCCAAGAAGTTATAAAAATGTATCTGGAGAATATGAAACAGATTTCATTGATTGTACATTATGGACAGGTATTGCAGAAAATACAAGTGCGTACTGTAAAAAAGGCGATCTTCTTGGTGTTAAAGGAAGAGTTCAAACAAGAATTTATGAAAAAGATGAAGAAAAGAAATATGCAACAGAAGTAGTTGCAGAAAAAGTAACATTTTTATCAAGTAATAAAAATAAAGAAACAGAAAATAAATAAATCTGTTTCTTTTTGTATATAAATATAAAATTTATCCAAAATAATATTTGAAAAGTACAAATATTATAAATGTAAATAATAATTTCTATTTAGTTAACTTTAAACAATTACATTATCTAATTATTTATACTTTAACCATAAGTTAATGAAAGAGTGGTAGTAGTAAATGTTTATTGGATCAAGAGTTAGAGAACTTAGAAAAGCAAAAGGATTAACACAACAAGATCTTGCAGATATGATTAATGTTACAAAAGTATCTGTTTGTTGTTATGAAAAAGGAACTAGAACTCCAAATTTGGATACTTTTGTTGATTTAATTAATGCACTTGATACAACTGCAGCATACTTACTTGGTATGGATAACCTAGTTGTAGCAGAAAATGAAGAAGATTATAAGATAGTTCTTCCAAAAGAAGATATTCAAATTATAAATGAAATAAGAAAAAATCCAAAGTTAGTAGAATATTTAAGAGAAGACCCTAAAAGAAGAGTTGAATATATTAGTAAAATAAAAAACATATAGTTAAATTAAATTTCTATATGTTTTTTTCTATCTATCTCTCCAGTTTTCATATTTCTCTTTTATGTATTCTTTAGCATTATCTGTGCCTTCTTTAATTTTTTCTTTAGCATTGTCTTTGATTTCACCAATTTTATTATAATTTTCTTCTCCAATAGATTGTTTGATTTTATCTAAAGATGAATAATATACATTACTTGTGAAATCTTTAACAATTTCATATTTTTCACCAATGTTTTCTTTATAATCAGGGGAAAATGTCATAATAAGTGCATCAATATTACAAAAAGCATTATAAACATCTTCTTTTGTTTCTTCTTTTAAATCATTAAATTTAATTCCGTTAATATCTTTATCATAAAATATAAAATCAACAGTTTTTACAAAAAAAGCTTTACCATATTTTTTTACATTTTCAATATCGTTTTGTGTAATATATAATTCAATGTTGTTTTTATCATTATTCATTTCATTAATAATTTGTTCATCAGAAGAATTTGTTTCTTGAGCTATAATTTCTTCAGTAGTTTCTGTTTCAGTAATATTTTCTGTGGTTGTTAATTCTTCTTTTATTTCAGTAGTTGTACTTTCTTCTGTCATTTGAGTACTTGCTTCTGTAGTTATAATTTCTGTAGTTATTTCACTTGTTGTTTTTTCATTAATGTATTCAGTTGTATTTTGATTTATATTGTTATTTGAATTACATCCAGCCAAAAGAGTAGATGCTAAGGATAGGTATGCTATCATCATTTTTCTTTTATTATTTTGCATAATATTACCTCTTTTCTAGGAAAGTATTATAACACCAATTTAATTTAATGTAAAATAAAGTTAAATATGATATAATTAATTTATAATAGAGGTGAAAAAATGGATATAATAGATATTATAGTAAAAAAGAAAAATAAAGAAACACTTACATATGATGAAATAAAATATGCTGTGGATAATTTTATTAGTGGCGAAGTAAAAGATTATCAAATGAGTTCACTTTTAATGGCAATTGTATTAAATGGAATGAGTGAAGAGGAAATATTTAATTTAACAAAAATAATGTTAGATAGTGGAGATAAAATCGATTTATCTAAAATAAATGGTATTAAAGTTGATAAGCATTCAACAGGTGGAGTTGGTGATAAAACTACATTAGTAGTTGGACCACTTGCAGCAGCATGTGGTGTTCCTATTGCTAAAATGAGCGGGAAAGGACTTGGATTCACTGGTGGAACAATAGATAAGTTAGAATCAATAAAAGGATTTAATACAAATATAAGTGAAGAAAGATTTATTAATCAGGTAAATGATATAGGTATATCACTTGTATCACAATCTGGTAATTTAGTACCAGCAGATAAAAAAATATATGCTTTAAGAGATGTAACTGGTACAACAGAATCAATACCACTTATCGCATCTAGTATAATGAGTAAGAAATTAGCATCAGGTGCAGATAAAATAGTTTTAGATGTAAAGGTAGGAAGAGGTGCCTTTATGAAAACAATAGAGGATGCTAAAAAATTATCTGAGACTATGATAAAAATAGGAAATAATTTTGGTAAAGAAGTTGTCGCACTTATAACTAATATGGATTATCCACTAGGTTATACTATAGGAAATGCCATTGAAGTAAAAGAGGCAATCGACACGCTTGATGGTAAGGGTGAAGAAAGATTTACAAAACTATGTCTTGTACTTGCTTCATATATGGTATCAATTGGAAAAGAAATAAGTGTAGAAGATGCACTTGATATGGTTACAGAAAAATTAAATAATAAAGAAGCACTAAATAAATTTAAAGAACTTGTTAAAAGTCAAGATGGTGATATAGATAGTATCTTACTTTCAAAAGAAAGTATTGATTTAATAAGTAAGGAAGACGGATATATTACAGATATAAATCCTATAGTTTTAGCAGAATTTATTAATAAATTAGGTGCTGGAAGACAAAAGAAAGACGATATAATTAATTATGGTGTAGGTGTAAAATTAAATAAGCAAATTAATGAAAAAGTAAGTGTTGGTGATAAATTACTAACTATTATTTGCGATGAAAAGATTGATATTAATGAATTATATAGTGCGTTTAAAATTAGTAATGAAAAAATAGATAATCCAAAAATTATATTTGATGTTATAAAGTAAAAAATGGTCAACAACATGGCCTTTTTTTAGTTTGCTTATATAGTGTAAAAATTGTCTTGATAATTAAGAACTTGCATTTATTTATATTATTGATATAATTATAATGCGAGGTGTTTATGGAGTTTTTTAAAAATTTAAAATTTGCGTGGAATTATGCAAAAGATCAAAAGAAAAATTTAATATGGTTCATTATTGTTAATATTTTAATAATAATTATAAGTGTTGTTGTACCAATATTATCTGCCAAAATAATTGTATATTTAACAGATAATGAATTTCATCAGTTATTATTAATTGCGATTATTATTTTACTTGTTGAATGGTTTAGAAATATTTGTAATTATTTTAAAAGACATAATAGCAATATTTTGTTTAGAGAGACATATGTGAATCTTCAAACATGTTTAGGTAAAGAAATATTAAAAATAGAAAATAAAGATATAGATAGTACAGGTTCTGGATTATTTATTCAAAGACTAACTAATGATACATCAAAATTATCTGAAATATTTCCAATGCTTGTAGATTTTTTAACAAATATTATTACTGATATTGGTATTTTTGCTGCTATTTTTATAATAAATAAAGTTGTATTTGTTTATATAATGGTTATGACTATAATATTATATTTAGTAGAAAGAAAAAGAGTAAAGTTAAGAAATGAAAATGATAAGAAATTTAGAAAAATGAATGAAAAAGTTTCAAGCTTTGTTGGTGAAATGGTTAGAGGAATAAGAGATGTTAAAATGCTTAATTCTGAAGATAGTTTTACAAATGAATTACATAATAAAGTTATTGAATTAAATACAGAAAGATATAGAATGAATAAGGTTGATAGAAACTATAATTTATATTGTGGAACACTTCTTGATCTAAAGGATTTTCTTCTTATAGTTTTATTAATATTTTTAATAGAAAATAAAGATATTACTATTGCAAGCGCATTAATAATACATAATTATTCAAGTAGAGTATCAGATGTAATATATTGGATTGGGTCATTACTTGAAAGAGTTAAAGATTTTAATTTATCAGTAGATAGAATTAAAGAAATAATGAATGGTGATAAATTTGAAAAGGAAAGTTTTGGAAACAAACATATAGATAAAGTTAATGGTGATTTCGAATTTAAAGATGTTACATTTGCTTATGATGAAAAGAAAATACTAGATAAAATAAATTTTAAAGTCAAAGCAAATAGTACTGTAGCATTTGTTGGTAAAAGTGGTGCAGGTAAAACAACAATATTTAATCTTTTATGTAAGTTATATAATATAGATTCTGGTGAAATAACAATAGATGGAATTAATATTAATGATTTAGATAAAGACTCAATAAGAGGTAATATTACAATAATTAATCAAAGTCCATATATTTTTAATCTTAGTATAAGGGATAATTTAAAACTTGTAAAAGAAGATATTACTGAAGAAGAAATGATAGAAGCATTAAAAATTGCTTGTTTAGATGATTTTATTAATACACTTCCTGATAAATATGATACAGTTGTTGGAGAAGGTGGGATAAATTTATCTGGTGGACAAAAACAAAGACTTGCAATTGCTAGAGCATTAGTTCAAAAAACAGAAATTATTTTATTTGATGAAGCTACAAGTGCACTTGATAATGAGACACAAAAGAAAATACAAGAAGCAATAAATAATATGAAGGGTGAATATACTATTTTAATTATTGCTCATAGATTTTCAACTATATTAAATAGTGATAAAATTATGGTATTAGATAAAGGAAAAATAACTGCAGAAGGAACACATGAAGAATTATTAAATAAATCAAAAGAATATAAAAAATTATATGAATCAGAATTAAAAAAAGATAAATAAAAAAAGTTCATTATTTTGAACTTTTTTTCGTTAATATATATTTTGCATAATATTCTTCATATGTAATATTTTCTTTTTGTATAACACTTGCTGCTTTTACTCCAACATATCTAATATGCCAGCTTTCAGCAGAATATCCAGTTATATCTTCCCATTCCTTTTTATATCTTATTATATATCCATATTTATATGCATTTTTAGAAAGCCATTTATATTCTTCACCTTTAGTAGTTATTGTCCAAATATTAGCAAGATCAAGTGCTAAACCTAATTCATGTTCTGAGAAACCAGGTCTTGCAGCATATTTATCTGCTTTTTCTTGTCCATTTTCATTAATGTAATTTTTATATATTATATTTTGATAATCATAACTTCTATAAGCAGATTCAGCATAAAATTTAACACCATCTTTTCTAGATGCATCGCACATTTCTTTAAATTTTTCATAAGCTTCTTTTCTAAGTTTTAATGTTCTATATGTGTTATTTGCATAATCATCATCCATATCAACTAAATCTTTTGGTTCATAATCTTCTGGTATTTCAAAATATTTATTAGAAAGTGTAGTTATTTCATCAGGATTTTTAATAAATTCACTATCTTCGTAATAAGTTTTATCCATATTTAATTCTACTCTAATAACAACATCTTCTAAACTTAAATCTTTATGTTTTGACTGATATTTTGTATATCTATTATATTTTGAGTATTTGAATAAATCAAGTTTTATATATTCTTCAAAATCTTTATTATATTTTTTATCAAGAAAGTCAGTAATTTGTGACTTGTTTAGATTTCTAATTAAATAATCAATAGTATTTTTACTATATCCTTTTGTATTTAGTTTTAATATATAATCATCAGTATTATCATTTATTTTTTTCTTTTCTTTTAGATAGTTTAAAGTACTCTTTGCTTCAGAACCTGTATATTTAATTTCAAACATTGCATCAATTACATCCGTATATTTTGTATTTGATAAATATAGTGGTAAATGTGCAAGCTTTACTCTATTAATAAGTATTATAGGAATTATAATAATAAGCATTAAAAATGCTTTTGCAAGATTTCTTCTAAGTTTATAATTCGGTTTTTTCTTAGCCAAAATATCACCTTCCTTATTATTTTAATTATATCAAATAGATGTAATTTGTTCTACAAATTTTTCAAATAATTTCATAAATTATTATATTTATTCATAGTTTTTATTAGAGGTGTAATATGAAAAAAGTTTTAATAGTATTATTTTTATCTTTTATGTTTATTACAAATGTAAAAGCAGAAGACTTAGGGCTTACAGAGAGCGCTAAAAGTTCTATATTAATAGAAGCATCAACGGGTGAAATTATTCATGAAAGTAATGCAAATGAAAGATATGCGCCTGCTTCAATGACTAAAATAATGAGTTTAATACTTATTATGGAAGAACTTGAAAAAGGTAATTTATCACTTGATGAAAAAGTAAAGGTAAGTTCAACAGCGGCATCTATGGGTGGCTCTCAAATATATTTAGAAACTGGAGAAGAGATGACTGTTAATGATTTACTAAAAGCAATATGTGTAGGATCTGCGAATGATGCAGTTGTTACTCTAGCAGAAAGAATATCAGGAACAGAAGAAGCATTTGTATTTAAAATGAATGAAAAAGTAAAAAACATGGGACTTAAAAATACAAATTTTAAAAATGCAACTGGATTAGATACTGCTAATCACTATAGTTCCGCATATGATATGGCTTCTATGGCAAGAGAACTTGTAAGACATAAAAAAATACTTGAATATTCTGGAATATATGAAACATATTTAAGACAAAATACTAAAAATAAATTTTGGCTTGTTAATACAAATAAATTAATAAAAACATATGATGGAATGGATGGATTAAAAACAGGTTATACAAAAGAAGCTGGTTATTGTTTAACTGCGACTGCTAAAAGAAATAATATGAGATTAATAGGTGTAATTATGGGAGAAGAAACAAGTGCTAAAAGAAATGAAGAAATGAGTAAAATGTTAGATTATGGATTTAATCTTTATACAGTAAAGGGGTATTTAACAACAAAAACAAAGGTTGGCACATTTAAAAATGATAAGAGTAAGACAGGAAGAGTAAATGTAGTTCCAACACAAGATATAAATGTTCTTAATAAAAAAGGTAATAAAGATAGAGAATTAAGTTATAATCTAAAAATAACTAAGAAGGATATTCCTATTAAAAAAGGCGATGTAATTGGATATTTATCAGTTCATGAAAATAACAAGGAAATATATAAAATAAATGTTACTGTTGATGAAGATATAGAGAAAGCAAATATTCTTGAATTATTACTTAGAAATATAAAAGATATTATGACTGGTGAAAATATAATGTAAGAAAATATGGACAATATGGTTCATATTTTTAATATATGAAAAAAAATAGGACTTTTTCTTTTATTGTTTTTAATGTATAATATTTTTCAGAAATGAAGTGATTTATATGAAATTATTATTACATATTTGTTGTGCACCATGTAGTATTATGTGTATAAAAAAATTAAGAGAAGAAGATATTGATGTTACAGGTTTTTGGTATAATACAAATATTCATCCATATATGGAATATAAAGCTAGAAGGGATACTTTAAAGAAATATAGTGAAATGATTAACTTAGATGTAATATATAAAGATGAATATGGCCTTAGAGAATTTACTAAAAAAACTATTAATATACTTGATAATAGATGTAGATATTGTTACTATTCAAGACTTGATGAAGTTGCTAGATACGCAAAAGAAAATGGTTATGATGCCTTTTGTACAAGTCTTCTTATAAGTCCATATCAAAAACATGATTTAATTAAAGAAGTAGGAGAGTCTTTAGAAAAAAAGTATGGTATTAAATTTTATTATTATGATTTTAGACCATATTTTAAAGAAGGTAGAGAAGAAGCAAAAAGACTTGGACTATATATGCAAAAATACTGTGGATGTGTATTTAGTGAAGAAGAAAGATATTTAAATTATATTGTAAAAGACAAAGAAAGAATGAGTGATATAAGATTAGTTAAACCATCTACAATGTTTCAAAATGAAATAAAAAATTATTTAATAGAAAAGAAAAGAGAGTTTAATGGAGTAGATGATTCTTGTGATTATTTAGTTATAAGAAAAGATGATAAAAAGTTAATTGGTATGATTGAAAATATAAAAGATAATAAATTTTCTTTATTAAATGAAGAACAAAATAAAGGTTATGAAGATGAAATTATTAAATTGATTGAACTAAAAAAATTATTATATGGAGGGAAAAATGAATAATAATGAATATATGAAAGTTGCTGTAGAAGAAGCAAATATTAATATGAAAGAAAATTTTGTAAATGGTGGACCTTTTGGAGCAGTAATAGTTAAAGATGGTAAGATAATATCAAGAGCGCATAATACAGTTTTAAAAAGTAAAGATGCAACTGCGCATGCAGAAGTTAATGCAATTAGAGAGGCATCAAAAGTACTTAATACACATGATCTATCAGGATGTATTCTTTATACAAGTGCTGAACCTTGTCCAATGTGTTTATCAGCTATTATATGGGCTAATATAAAAGAAGTTTATTATGCAAATACAAAAGAGGAAGCAAATGAAATAGGTTTTAGAGATGATATAATTTATGAATATATAAAAGGAAATAATAAAGATTTAATTAATCTACATAAATTAGAAGAAGAAACATCTAAAGAAGCATTTGATAGTTTTAAAAATAGTTTAGATAAAGAAATATATTAAGAAAATTGGTAGAAATATCAATTTTTTTTAATATTTAGTGGAAAAAAGTTATGCTGTGGAGAATAAATATATGAAAGGAGAAAATATGGTTATACAAAATGAAGAAGTATTTAAAGTATTTAAAACATTACTTTCATTAAATAGTGATTACTTAATAAATAAAATTGAAAGTACTAATAAGATAAAAAGTAATAAAGAATATATTATAGGTATTATTGATAAAAATGGTATTATTACGATAATTTTAAATTAATTTTGATAGAAAAAATGAATTATTAATTTAAGAAAAATAAGAGAATTTTATCAAAAAGGGTCAAAATTCATTAAAAATGTGAAAAAAGTTTAATTTTTTTTCATTTTTTTTATATTTTTTAGGGGAATTTTAATTTTTATGGCTAATAAGATATATGAGGTGATTGAAATGAAGAAAAAAATTCTTCTAATTGTAGTAGGAATAATAAGTGGGTTGTTATTCTGTTGTAAAGATGCAAAAGCACTCTCGGATGACTCTTATTTAGAGACAAATTATACGGGAGTATGGGCATACCATTACAAAAATGGAAATCTTGTAACATATGGTGGCCTTCCATTTAGATATTTAAATGGGAAAATGGGTTATTGTATTGAACCTAGTAAACCAATAACAGTTCATACATATAGCTCATATAGTGATTGGAGTAAAAGTGGGTTTAGTGAAGATGTTAAAAGAAAGATGGAACTAATTGCGTATTATGGATATGAGTACCCTGGTCATAATAATTTAAAATATTATATGGCTACTCAAGAATTAATATGGCTTTTTAGTGAAGATACAGTTGTTTGGAAACAAAATAGAGACTTTTCTAGTGAAACATTAAATGTAGAAGGAGAAAAAAATGAGATTATGACTCTTGTTAATAATCATAATAAACTTCCATCATTTATAAATAGTAGTTATACCAGTGAATTTGGTAAAGAGTTAACATTAGTAGATTATAATAATGTACTTTCAAATTATGATATAAATGGTGATATAGCCTATACAGTAAATGGAAATACTATTAATATAAATACTAATAAGTTTGGAAAAGGAACAATCTATTTTAATCAAAAGAATTTTAATGATAAAGAAACAACTGTTTATGTAGCTGATAGATATAATAGTCAGAAAATAGTAGTATTTGGTCATCCATCATTAAATAGTGGAAATATTAATATTAGTGTTGATAATGCAAAAATAGAGTTTTCAAAAAAAGATATTGAAACAAAAGAGTTAATTAAGGATAAGAATGCAAAATATAAACTTATCAATAATGAAACAAAAGAAGTAAAAGAAATTGTTATAGATAAAACTGGTATATCTAATATAACTATACCAAAAGGTGTTTATACTTTAGAAGAAATAAAGGCTCCATTTGGATACTCTTTAAATAAAGAAAAAACAACTATAACAATTAATGATGATATAAAATTATCAGATGGTGTATTTAAAGTAGATTTATATGATAAAAAAACTAAAGGTAAGATAAAAATAAAAAAAGTATCAGAAGATGGTAAAGATTTAGTAGGAGTAGTTATTGGAATATATGATTCAAATAAAAATGAATTAGAGAAAATTACAACAGATGAAAAAAATAATAATGAATCTAAAATATTACCTTTAGGAAAATATTATGTAAAAGAAATTAGTACACTTACAGGTTATAAATTAGATAGTAATTTTTATGAAGTTAATCTAAATTATAATAATCAAAATGAAGAGGTAGTTTTAGGTAACATAAAACTTGTAAATGAAAAAATTAGATGTGATTTAGTTTACATTACTAGTGACAAAGATGGTAATTTTCTAGAAAATGTAGAGATAAATGTGGTAGATAAAGATGGTAATTTAGTATTTAATGGTAAAACTGATACACAAGGAAGGGTTATCATAAATAACTTACCATATGGTGAATATTATATTAGACAAATAAAGGTTCCAAGTGGATTTATACTAAATAATGATGAATATAAGTTCTATGTAAATGATAGTACATGTAATTCAAGTATAAATGTTACAAATGAGAAAACAGTTATGCCAGTTACTAGTAAACAAAACAGTATGTATTTAGTTTCATTTATAATTTTATTTGGAATAGGAGTATATAATTATGTTAAAAAAGATAGTTAGTTTAATACTTATAACTATCTCTTCTTTTTTTATAATAAATAATTTTAAAGGGGTAAAAGACTATGATGATAATGTAGATTTATTAATAGAAAAAAATAATATAAATAGAAAATATGATGGATATATTTCTTTTAAAAATAAAAAATGGTTAATAAAAAATGGTGATTATAATGAAATATTAAATCAAAATTTAGTTCTTATGATTAGTAATAAGGAAACACTAGAAAGTGAATATGGAAATATAATACTTGCGGGTCACAATAATAAATATGTATTTTCAAATCTTTATAAATTAAATAAAGATGATGAAATAATAGTTAGTGATTTTAATTATGAGTATTTGTTTAAAGTATATGATATATCTAAAGTGAATATAAAAAATAAAAGTATTTTAGATAATGTATACGATAAGAAAATATTAACTTTAATAACATGTACAAGTAATAATCAAATAAGATATGTAGTAACTGCAAAATATATTCACACAATTTCACACAATTAATTTGTTTTTCTAACATATTATTTTTTTATTATGGAAGTGTAAGGAGGAAAGAAATGTTAAAAAGAGCAAAAATAAGTGTTACTAGAAGAAAATCAAAAACAATTATATTTTTCTTATTTTTGCTTATAGTTGCTAACTTAGTTTTATCTTCAATATCAATAAAAAATGCAACAGAAGAATCAATGAAGATGGCAAGGGTTTCATTAGGTAGTGAAGTTATACTTCAAACAGATATGGAAAAAATCAGAGATGAGTTTATGAATAATAAAGATAATGAACAATCTACTGATGAAAACAAAAAAGATGATATGAAGAATATGCACAATGCTATGGATGAAAGTACTGCAACTATAAATGATGTTAATAAATTAAAAGAAATTAGTTATGTAACAGATGTAAAATATTATTTTAATGTAAATGCTACAGAAAAGTCATTTAGTTTATATGAAAGTTCTAAAGAAGATGATAACAATAATGATAGACCAGGATTTGATAAAAAAATGAATTCAGGTCTTCAGGTAAAAGCAATAAATACATTTAAACTAGAAGATAATTATGTAAATGGTACAATAAAATTAACTAATGGAGAAGCATTTGATGAAACAAAAGATGATACATCAATTATTTCTTATGAGCTTGCAACAGAAAATAATTTAAAAGTTGGTGACAAGATTACTATTACATCAAGTGATGATAAAGATGTAGAACTTGAAATAATTGGTATTTATCAAAATTCTGAAACAGATAAGTTTAATAATAACTATAACTTAATATATGTTAATACAAATACAGGTGCAAAACTATTAACAGAAGAGGAATATAATGATGGTAACTATAAAGTAAGTAAAGCAGTGTTCTATCTTGATGATCCAGAAAATGCAGATAAATTTAAAGAAGAAGCAAATAAATTAGTAACAGATTTTTCAGATAGAAATTTAACATTAGATATAGATAATGAATCATATGAACAAATGATTTCATCAATAGAAGGTGTTGCAAAATTCTCAAATACAGTACTTGTTATTGTTGTAATTGCGTCAATAGTAGTAATAAGTTTAATGGTAATAAACTCTTTAAAAGATAGAAATTATGAAATTGGTGTACTACTTTCACTTGGAGAAAAGAGAAAGAAAATAATAGGACAATTCATAATAGAACTTGTAATAATTGCTACATTTGCATTCATTACATCAATAGGTTCATCATTACTAGTAAGTCAAAAATTAGCAGATACGTTACTTGAAAATCAGACAACTGTTACTGAAAAAATGAATACATCAGTATCTGGTAACAGAGGTAATGGTGCAGTAATGAATAGAAATATGAACAAAAGAGAAGATATGAGTATTGGAAAGATGACAGGTCTTGGCACTTCTAAAACAATAGATAGTATAGATGTTAGTGTAACAATAAAAGATATAGCATTACTATTTGTAATAGGATACGGAATCATATTTGTATCAATGATTGTACCTTCAATAAAAATATTACATAGTGATCCAAAGGACATATTATCAAGGAGGGAATAAAAAATGAATAAGATAGAAGTAATTAATTTATCCCATTTTTATCAAGATGGTATGCAAAGGAAAAAAGTATTAGACAATGTAACTTGCTCATTTGAAAGTGGTAAATTTTATTCAATACTTGGACAAAGTGGCTCAGGTAAGACAACACTTTTGTCACTTCTTTCTGGGCTTGATACTATAGAAGAAGGCGATATATTATATAATGGAGAGAGTATTAAAAAAATAGGATATAACAAATATAGAAATTCCTATGTAAATATAATATTTCAAAGTTATAATTTAATACCATATATGACCGCTTATGAAAATGTTGAGGTAGCACTTGATATTGCGGGAATAAAATTAAGTAAAGAAGATAAAAAAGAAAAGATATTAAGTACATTAAATGAACTTGGTATTGATAATAGTGCTGCATTTAGAACAGTATTAAAATTATCAGGAGGAGAACAACAAAGAGTTGCAATCGCAAGATGTTTAGTTACAGATATCCCATTTATTATGGCAGATGAACCTACTGGTAATTTGGATGAAGATAATGAAAAAAAGATAATAGATATATTTAAAAAATTAGCAAAACAAGGTAAAGGAGTAATAGTTGTTACTCACTCAAAGGAACTTGCAGATAGTTCTGATAAAATATATCACATTAAAGGAGGTGGTGTGTACTAGAAAAAAGAGGGGAATAATGTTATAATAAATATGAAATGGAGTGTTGATGATTCATGTATAAGGTTGGACTTGTAGAAGATGAAGAAGCTTTAAACAAGCTTATAAAAAACTATCTTGAAAAGGAAGATTTTATTGTCGAAACCTTTACTAAGGGTCAAGATGCACTAGATTTTATAAATGATAAAAATAATGTTGATTTGTGGATACTCGATATAATGCTTGCGGATGATGTTACAGGTTATGACATAATTAAAGCAATAAGGCTTCAAGATGAAGAAGTTCCAATAATATTTTCTTCAGCTAGAGATCAATCAATAGATAAAATTATGGGACTGGAATTAGGATGTGATGATTATATTGCAAAGCCTTATTCTCCAAAAGAATTAGTACTTAGAGTAAAAAATATAATAAAACGCGTATACAGTAAAGATTTTCATAAGATAAAATATAATGATTATGAAATTAACACCATTGAAAGAACAATATATTATAAAGAAGAAAAAATAAACTTAACCACACTTGAATTTGATTTGTTATTATATCTAGTAAATAATAAAAATAAACCTCTTACAAGAGAGATGATATTAAATGAAGTTTGGGGAAGCGATTATTATGGAAGTGACAGAGTAGTTGATGATTCAATTAGAAGACTTAGAAAAAAATTAAATGATCTTAATATAAATACAGTTTATGGATTTGGATATAGATTATCATGAATAATAAAAAGACAAGTTTATCAAATCAATTAATTGTAATAACTCTAGCCGCACTTCTTGTAATGATAGTATCTATAATTATTGTACTGCCTAAATCACTTGAACCCTTTTTCGAAGAGACAGTATATAGTTATTTAGATCAACCACTTCAAATGATAGAAAAAGAAGATTCATTAACTAAAAAATATAAAAATATTGCGTACATTATATATAGTGATGATAGAATTTTAATTAGTGAAGATTACAAAAATATATTAGGCGTTGATGATTATCAAAAACTATTAAAGTATATTGTAACTGATCAAGGAAAATTCGTATATAAAGGAAATAATTACTATTATTCTGTAAATCATAAAGGAAATAATTATAAAACAATTGCAATAACAACTGATAGTTATATTAAATTTATTAGAAGAAATTCACTTGGAATAGTTATTCCAATTGTAATAATTACATTTGCAATAATTCTTATCTTACTATTTTTATGGTCAAGAATAGTTGTAAATAGACTTCAAAAATTAAAACTAAAAGTTGACAATATGAATAATGAAAAATTTTATGTTGCAAAAAGCAAATATGAATTTGATGATGAAATTATGTTACTAGATAAAACTATAGATGAAATGAAAGAAATTATATTATCTCAGGATAAATATAAAAGTGAAATGTATCAAAATATATCACATGATTTTAAAACACCTATTACAGTTATAAAATCATATATTGAAGCTTATCATGATGGAATTGAAGATTGCGATGAAGTCATTAATGTAAGTGAAGAACAAATTAAAAAATTAGAAAATAAAGTAAAAACCCTATTAGAATTAAATAAAATTACATATTTACAAAACTCCTATAAAAACGATATAAAAACGAAAATTATTACTACGATAAATAGTACTATTGATAAATTTAAGATAGTACGAAATGATATAAACTATTTAGTTAAATGTGATAAAGAAGATATATTTTACGATGGTACACCTGATATGTGGGAATCAATAACAAATAATATACTTAGTAATTTTGTTAGGTATGCTAAAAGTGAAATAGTAATAACTATAAAAGAAAATAAAATCATATTTTTTAATGATGGTGAACCGATTGAAAAAGAAATACTTTCTTCAATGTTTGAACCCTACAAAAAAGGAAAGAAAGGTGAAAATGGTATTGGCTTATCAATCGTAAAAGGCAACTGCGATTTGATAGGATATAAAGTTATTGCTAAAAATAAAAAGAATGGTGTAGAATTTATAATTAATAAAGGGATGAAATAATTCCTTTTTTTTGTTATACTTATAAAGAGGTGTTTTTTATGTATTGTGTTAGATGTGGTAAAAATATAGATGAAAGCAGTAAATATTGTACTTCTTGTGGTTATCCAGTAGATGGTAAAGTTAAAGAAGAAATAATAAAAGATAATGCAAAAGTAATATCTATTTTAGGTATGATATTTAGTTTTATAATTCCAATAATAGGATTAATTTTAAATATTATATCTATTTGTAAATGTAGTAAATATAAAGCTAAAACTGGAGATAATTCAAAATATAAAGGTTTGTCATTTGCGGGACTTATAATTTCAATTATAATGACAATAATTCATATGATTATTATTTTTGTTGTAGTTGTATTTACTTTGGTTGGTAGTGGTTCATCAAAATTAAATGGTACTTGGGATTGTTCATATTCTAATTATTCATATTATGTAGCTACTGTAACATTTAATGAAGATAAAACATTTACTTGGAAAAAATATAATGATTCCACTAACAAAAATTATTTAGATGGAACATATTTCATTAATTCAAGAGAATATAATAATGGCATTACAACGTATGAATTTAAGTTAAGAATAGATCATCAAATTGTAAATGGTGATGATAAAGGGAAAGAAAATGCATATATAAAAGCAAAAATATATGATGATAATTATGCAACTATATATAATGAAAAAACAAATAAAATATATCATTGTAAGAAGGTTAATTAATGTTTAAAATAGGTAATTTAGAAATAGAAAATAATGTATGTTTAGCACCTATGGCTGGAGTATGTAATAGTGCATTTAGAAGAATAGTTAAAGAATATGGTGCAGGACTTTTATTTGCAGAAATGGTTAGTGATAAAGCGTTGATGTATGATAGTGAAAAAACAAAAAAGATGCTTTATATGACAGAAGAAGAAAGACCAATTGCTCAGCAAATATTTGGTAGTGACAAAGAAAGTTTTGTTATTGCAGCTAAAAAAGTATATGAATTAATGCATCCAGATATTATAGATATTAATATGGGATGCCCTGTTCCAAAGGTTGCCTTAAGAGCACAAGCAGGTGCAGCACTTTTAAAAAATCCGGAAAAAGTAAAAGAAATTGTAGAAGCAGTAGTAAATGCAGTACCATGTCCTGTAACTGTTAAAATTAGAAGTGGATGGGACAAAAATAATATTAATGCAGTAGAAATAGCAAAGATAGTAGAAGAAGCAGGTGCAAGTGCAATTACTGTTCATCCAAGAACTAGAGCGCAAGGTTATGAAGGACTTGCAGACTGGAGCATAATAAAAAAAGTAAAAGAAAATGTTAATATTCCAGTAATAGGTAATGGTGATATAAAATCAGTAGATGATGCTATTAGAATGTTTAATGAAACCAATTGTGATGCAATAATGATAGGAAGAGCATCCTTAGGTAATCCATACATCTTTAAACAGATATCACACTATTTAAAAACACATGAAATTTTAGGTGAACAAACAAAAAATGAAAAAATCGATATGTGTTTAAAACATATGAAATATTTACTTGAAATAAAAAATGAAAAGGTTGCCATACTTGAAATGAGAACTCATGCAGCATGGTATATAAAAGGAATGAAAGATTCAGCAATAGTAAAAAATAAAATATTTAAATGTGAAACAAAGGAAGAATTAGAAAAAGTATTATTGGATTATAAAAATTCTGATTAAATTTGGGAAAAAATAGTAATAAACTATTGGTTTTCCCTTTTTTTATGGTATAATAAAAGAGGATTCGAGGTGAAAAAATGAGAGAGTTAACAGAGCAAGAAATTGTTAGAAGACAAAAGGTTGATGAAATTAGAAAAACATGTAATCCTTATCCTGAAAGATATGAAATTACTCATACACTAAAAGAAGCATCTAATCTAGAAGATGGAACTGATAATGTTAGTGTTGCAGGTAGAATAGTATTCATGAGAAAAATGGGTAAAATGAGTTTCATTAAAGTAAGAGATATTGAAGCAGATTTACAAATTTCTATAAAGGTTGATCTTGTTGGCGAAGAAAAATATCAATTTTTCAAATCAAACTTTGATGTTGGTGATTTTATAGGTGCAACAGGTGAAATATTCACAACTCATACTGGTGAAAAAACTTTAAGAGCATCTAGTTTTGAATTCTTAGGTAAAGCATTAAAACCACTACCTGAAAAATTCCATGGTTTAACTGATAAAGAGTTATGCTATAGAAACAGATATGTAGATATGATTATGAATGAAGATACTAGAAAGAATTTCTTAATTAGAATGAACTTTATTAGAGAACTTAGAAGATTCTTAGATAGTAAAGGTTATTATGAAGTTGAAACACCAATTCTAAACAATAAACCAAGTGGTGCTGTTGCAAAACCATTTATGGCTCATCATAATGCACTTGATATGGATGTATATTTAAGAATTGCACCTGAAACTTACATGAAAAGATCAGTAATCGCAGGTATTCCAAAAGTATATGAAATAGCAAGATGTTTTAGAAATGAAGGAATGGATGCTACCCATTTACAAGACTTCACTATGATTGAGGCATATCAAGCATATTATAATTATGAAGATAATATGAAATTTATAAGAGAATTACTTCAAACAGTAATCGGAAAAGTATTTGGTACATTAAATATTCAAATCGGAGATAAAATGGTAGATTTATCTGGAGAATGGGGAAGAGTTTCATTTAGAGATTTAATAATGAAATATTCTAATATTGATATTAATGAATACAATACTAAGGAAAAACTATTAAGTAAGATTAAAGAAGATAAGATTGAACTTGATAGTGAAACACCAATTGAAAATTTAGGATATGGAAATCTTGTTGACTATTTATACAAAAAGGTTGCAAGACCACATATGTTAGGGCCTGTTTATTTAACAGAGCATCCAATGAGTTTATCGCCACTTGCAAGAGCAAATGATGATAACAAAGAAATAACAGATAGATTCCAACTTGTAATAAACGGAGTTGAAATTGTTAATGGTTACTCAGAACTTGTGGATCCAGTAGAACAAGAAAAGAGACTTCATGAACAAGCTATGAATAAAGCAAACGGTGATGAAGAAGCTATGGATATGGATTATGATTATATAGGAGCTATGGAATATGGTATGCCACCAATATCTGGTTGGGGTATGGGAATTGACCGTATGGTTCAACTTTTAACAAATAGCGATAATATAAGAGATGTAGTTATGTATCCACTTATGAGACCACAAGAAACTACAGAAAATTAGGAGGAAAAATGAAGAAATATAATATTTTTAAAGTATTATTGTTAGTTTTAGCAGCAGCAATAATAGTAAGTTTTTTAATCCCTAGTTCAACAATTGGTTATTATACATCAGGTATTGAAAAGGGAACTATTAATCCAATAAACTTTATTGATTCTATATCAAATGGATTAACATCATTTAGTGTATTTATCAGTGCATTTATATTTATTTTAAGTATTGGTGTATTTTATGCAGTACTTAAGAAAACTGGTAAATATGAAGCAGTTATTAATAATACTGCAGTTAGATTTCAAAAGAAAAAAAATTTATTTTTAGTAATAAGCATATTAACATTCGGAATTATGACAGCTGTTATAGGTGATATTATGCCTATGCTTATCTTTGTTCCAGCATTTATAGATATTGCTAAAAAATTAGGTTATGATAGTAAGACATCTATCGCATCAACTGTAGGCGCAATCCTTTTAGGAAGTGCTGGTTCATTATATACAAATTATGTAAATCAAATAATGAGTGCTACAGTATCATCTAATATAATTGCCAAAATAGTTATATTAGTACTTGGACTTGGTTCATTAATATTATTTACAATATTAACAAGCAAACCAGAAAAAACAAATTTAGAAAAAGAAGAAGTTAAAAAAGGATTACCAATGATGATTGCATTTGATGTAATTATCGTATTTCTAATACTTGGTATGGTATCTTGGAATGGATACTTTGGATTTGGAGAATTCACAAATTTCCATAAAACATTAACTGATTTTAAAGTATTTGATGTTTCATTATTTAATGCAATATTAGGTTCAACACTTACTGCATTTGGTGAATGGACTTTATATAATGTTATTGTATTATTAGTAGTAACTACAGTAATATTATCAATAATTTACAAAATTAAATTTGATGGATTACTTGAATCTATCGCAAGTGGAATAAGAAGAGCATTACCATATGCTATGATAGTAATTCTTGCTAACTTAGTATTAGTTGGTGTTTACAATTCAGGATTCTATACAACAATAATTACAAGTATTGCTGGTATGACAGATAAAGTTCTATCTGGAACAACATTATCTGCATTATCTTCAGTAGTATACCCAGATTATACATATGCTACACAATTTACATTATCAACAATTACTTATACAATAACAGATACAAAATTCTATCTTGTACTTGCAGTTATATTCCAAGTTATTTATTCATTATTCTTACTAATTTCACCAACAAGTATTCTTGTATTACTTGGATTACAACGTGAAAATGTAAGTTATAAAGAATGGATTAAATATATTTATAAATATTTCTTAGGATTATTAATTGTATTCTTTGTATTAATTATGGTAGTAGGTAGAAATTATATTTCAGCATTATCATATGTAGTACTTGCAGTAGTAATTGTAATGCTTGTATTATTTGTAGTACTTTCTGTAACAAGAAAAGATACAAAAAAACAAGTAAAAAAAGAAAAAGTTAAAGTAAAAGAAGAACCTGTTAAAGAAGAAACAAAAGTAGTTAAGGAAGAAAAGAAAGAAGAAATTAAAACGAAGGCAGGCGATCGTGGAAAGTTCGGCTATACCAACGAGAAAGTATGGGAGGGTG
>URBY01000017.1 GCA_900546245.1 uncultured Mycoplasmatota bacterium
TAGAGAAAAATTTAGTAATAGTTTCAAAAAAATTTATAACAAAATATGTAAATGAATCAAAAAAAGGAAATAAAACCGTTATTAAACAAAGTGGAAATAAAATATAAGAAACAAAAGGAATATAAATTATATTAAGGATAATACTTAAAAAATTAACTTTAAAAAAATTATTAATTAATATAGGCATAGATACAAAAAAAGATAATAGTGATGTTTTAATATTTTTTATCATAAAATCACCTGTAATCATATCTTTAAATTTTATTAAAGTAAAACTTATAGAAAACGAAAATAGAAATCCAATATTATAAATAATATATGGATTTAAAATTATTAAAACACTAAACAAAAAAATTACTATATTAGAATTATCTATATTTAATTTAAATAATTTATTTATAAAAATTAATATAAACTGGAAACACGCTCTGACCATAGAAATAGTATAATTTGTAAGAAATAAATAAAACATTAAAAATATAAATGTTATTAAATATTTAATCACTTCATTTTTACCTTCTAATAATTTTAATAAAATAAATGTTACTAATGAAATATGCATTCCAGATACTGCAAATAAATGACTTATTCCTAAATTTTGATAATTATCATACATTTCTTTATCTATATAGCTTTTATCAGCAAATATGAATGTTAATATATATTTTTTAGATTTGTCTAATGATTTTATTTTAAAAAATATATAATTTTTTAATTTATAAAATATATTTTTATTTCTTTTTAATATTTTTATATTACTAGCTTTTACTGTATATTTTATATTATTACTTAATAAATATTTCTTATAATTAAATAAATTAAAATTTGTATTATCTTTTGGTTTAATAAGTTTACCCTTAACATATATATAATCACCATAAGATATATTTATATCATCACAATAATTTATTAATATTTTTTCTTTACCCTTTGCATATATAACTAATTTATCATCTGATTTTTTATAGTCTAAAATTTTAACTTGCAAAGAACTATCATTTTCATTATATTTTGATTTTATATTAATAAAATTAATAAATATAAACATATAAATTAAACTAAATATAAGTAAAAAATAAAATATATTATTTTGTTGTAATACTATTTTTAATTTTTTCATATAAAGAATCGCCTATTCCAGATACATTTTTTATTTCCTCTATAGAATTAAAATTACCTTTTTCTTCTCTATACTTTATTATATTGTTTGCTTTACTCTCACCTATTCCAGTAATCTTTAAAAGAGTATTTTTGTCTGATGTATTAATATTTATTTTACTATTTGTCTTTGATATACTTTTTTTACTTATTTCAGCATTATTATTACTATCGATAGATTTAGTATTTTCTTCTATTTTTTGATTTATAGAAAAAGTACTATTAATTTCATTATTTTTATATTTTTCTATTTCTTCTTTTGTATATATAATTATTACCATTTCATCTTCAATTATTTTACTTAAATTGATAATGCTTGTATCAGCATTTTCAAGTAAACCACCAGATGCATTAATTACATCTATTACTCTAGATTTTTCTTTTAACTTATATACACCTGGATTTTTTACTGCACCTTTTATATCAACATAATATTTACCAGTTACTTTATTTACAGTATCATCCTTTTTTATAGTTTCATCCTTAGTCATAACTTCATCATCGACTTTAATATAACTTATAACTGAAATCATCATAAATAATATAATAACACCTAAAACAATATACTTTAAATTTTCTTTTATTTTTTCCATAAAAAAATACCTCCTATAGTTATATTCTCTATAAAAGGTATAAATTCCCCTATTTTAAAACTTTTTTTTGTGAAAAATTATAATTTTCTATTGAAACTCTTTGCACAAGAGATAGTCCAATAGCTAAAGTAAGTGCAAATGAACCACCATAGCTCAAAAAAGGAAGTGGTACACCTGTTAATGGAACAAGGCCTAAAACACCCGTTAAATTAATAATTACATGAAATGCTATATAAGCTGCAACTCCATAGCAAATAGTAGAATTTAAAATATTATAAGATTTTAATCCTATTATAAAAATTCTAATAATTATAAACATATAAATAAATATAACAACAATACCCGTAATAAGTCCCATATCCTCTACAATAATTGGAAATATAAAATCTGTATATGCTTCTGGCAAATATAAATATTTTTGTTTGCTATTACCTGGTTCTATACTAAATAATTTACCATTGTTTATTGCAATATATCCATTACATACTTGATATCCGGTATCTTCTTGATATCTAGTACAAGGTTTTTTATAATTAAATCTTCCTTGTTGCATATCTGATAATGGATTTTTACCTGATACTAATATTATTAAAAGTCCTATTACTGCAATTATTAAACCTGCAAATGTAATATTAATTTTAATTTTTTTATCTACTTTTGATGAATAAAATAGTATTATAGATATTAAAAATAAAATTAAGCCAGTACCTCCATCAGGTTGAAGAAGTGTTAATAATGTAAATATTGCACCAAGTGCAAGAGGAATTACCGCAACCACAAAATTATTTAATCTTTTTTGATTTATTTGATAATATATTCCTGTAAATAATATTAATGCAACTTTCGCAAATTCACTAGGTTGAAGACCAAATTTACCAATATATATCCAACTTTTAACACCTGCCGACGTTTCTGTTCCTGCTATAAGTAAATAAAGAAGCATACATATAAGTGCAAATGATATTGTATAAATTAATCTATTATATCTTTTTAATGGCAATCTAATAATTGTTATTGAAAAAATTGCCGATAAAATCAAAAATGAAAGTTGTCTAAAAAAATATTTTGTATTTTCTCCAGTATTTAAAAAAGATTTCATACTTGATGCATCAAGTATCATAAATAATCCAAATATAAACATTACTATTGATAAAATAAGTAATGGTTTGTCCATTTTATTTAATGTTCTTATCATATTTCCTTCACCTAATATAATAATACCATAAATAAATATTTTTACCTATATTTTAGGTAAATTAAATAACATTTTATTTACATTATTAATACAATATAATAGAAAACAAAAAGGAGGTTTTAGTATGTATTATTACGGATACAGTGGTGGTTATGGATATAATAATCCATGCTGTGGTGGTAATCAAGGTGGTTATGTTTATCCAGTAAATACTGGTTATGGATATAACAATAACTCAGGTGCCGCTATTATATTAGTATTATTTATATTACTTGTAATAGTTATTGGAGCAGGATTTTTTAATAGAACTAACTAAAAAAAGAACAATAGTTCTTTTTTTAGTTAAAATATTTTTTTATCAAACTTATTCCACATAAATCTTCTGATCCATATGCAGCAACTATTCCATTTATATCTTTGCGAATTATTTTATCAAAATAATTTAAATCTTCTAAATATGTAATTATATCATCAATTAAAACATATCTTTCTTTAACTGTACCAACGACAGCTATTTTAGGATCATATTCATATTTATTTTGTTCATTAATTATATTTTGAGTTAATTTCATCATTCCATCTTTTCTTTTTGATTTAAAAATTTTTTTAGTATATAAATTACCATCTTCATTAAAATCAACACGAAACTTAATTCCAGCAATTAAAGCAGTTTTTAACCCCATTAATATCGCTTTGTCTTTTATGCATAATTCTGATTTATTTCTACCGCTTCTTATAAAACCTTTAGGATCTGGTACATAAAAACTTGTTAAAATATTATTTTTTAATATATTTAAATATTCTATTACGCTTTTAGCACTATACCCTTCTTTAATTAAACCATCAGCAATATTATAAATTAATGTTCCACCTGTGGCACCATTTAATGTATCAATTACATATACTTTATTATTATATTCTTCATTTAAAGTATTCGCAGTTAAAAAAGCAGAATTAAAACTACCTTCACTAATACCACTACTCATACATAAATGAATAACATCATCACCATTTTCGAGTATTTTAGAAAACATATTATAATAATCGCCTAATAATGGAGAAGATGTTGTAAATACATTTTCTTCTTTTATTTTTTTTAAAATCTTACTTGAATTTATTTCAAGACAATCTTTATATGTTTTTTCTCCATTTTCAATAATTAATGCAGGTATCATATTTTGTTCATTAGTAGGATCTATTCCACTATCTGAAGTTAATATTATTTTATTCATTAAAAATTCCCCCTATAAAATTAAATAATTTATACTATAAGATTATAACAAATTTTAAAAAAAATTAATATATATATTTTAATTTTACATATTTAGTAAAATGTGATAGAATATTTATCAGATTTGGGGTGAAGAAGTATGATTAAATCAAATCAAATATTAGATGAAAAAGATAAAAGACTAAGAAAAAAAAGTATAGATGTAACTTTTCCATTAGATGATAAATATAAAAAATTTATAGATGAAGCAATTGAGATGCTTACTTTAAGTCAAATTGATGAAGAAGCTAAAAAATATAATTTAAGACCAGGTATGGGACTATCTGCTGTACAAGTTGGCATTTTAAAAAGAATATTTGTTATCGTTTATGAATACGAAGAAGGTAAATTTGAAAATTATATCTTTATTAATCCAAAAATGATTAGTCATTCAGAAGAAATGGTTTATGTTGATGGTGGTGAAGGATGCCTTAGTGTTAATAGAGAAATTGAAGGTATTGTTCCAAGATATGCAAGACTTAATGCTGAATATTATGATGTAGATGGTAATAAGCATACAATAAGACTTAGAGAAGAACTTGCAATAGTATTTCAACATGAATATGATCATTTAGATGGAATATTATTCTATGATAAAATAGATAAAAATAATCCTTATAAAAATGAGAATTTAATGAGAGCAATATAAAAAAGAAAGTTTAAAACTTTCTTTTTTATTTATTTTCTTCTATCCAAGATTTTAACTCATCTTTACTTTGAAAACCAATTTTTTTTGAAACTAATTTTCCTTGTTTATATAAAAGTAAAGTTGGTATACTAAGAATTCCTAAAGAAGATGCTAATTCATTATTTTCATCAACATCAACCTTGCAAAAAGAAACAGAATTTATTTCATTTGATAATTCTTCTACTATTGGTGATATCATCTTACAAGGTCCACACCATTTAGCAAAAAAATCAATTAAAACTAAATTATTACTAATTTCATCATTAAAATCTCTTGAATTTATTACTTTTACGCTCATAATTATTTTCCTTCCTTACATCTTGTAATTTTATTTTTTGAATATAAATATTCAAGTGAATCTTTTTCTATGACATTATTCTTTTTCATTATATTAATTGATTTACAATTAAATTCTGAATCAGATATTTCATCTTTATTATTAATTAAATCACTAATATCATCTAATGCAGATAATGAACCACTAATTTGATCTGATACAAATGGTGTATTTTCAAGTATAATATTTCTTATTTTTGATTCAGTAAATAATTTATTATCATTAAGTCCAAATATTGGGGATGATAATATAAATAATACTACAAATATAATTAAATAATATTCAAATATACCAAGTATCATTCCTAATATTTTTGATGGAAGTGCAAGTACTATAGTAGCTCTTAAGATTTTTTCTAAAATAGAACTAACTTTTATTAGTATTATAAATATTGTACTTAATACTGAAAATACAATTAAAAATGCAAATCCTTCATATACAATTATATTAAGTACAGCTAAGTTTTCAAATAAACCACCAAAACTAAAAAATGGTAAATTTTTATACATTAATGATGATACTGGATTTTTAAGTATAAATGATAATACTAAAATAAGTATCATTCCAATTGTAATAACACCTTGTTTTATAACTCCCCTTTTAAATCCAATCAAAGCACCAAATAAAAGTATCATTATAATTATAATATCAAGCATATTTTATTCTCCTTTACATACTAATTATATTATAATTTTGCAAAAAAATAAATATTTATGATAAAATATTCTTATGAGGTGATTTTTTTAATGACAATTTCTTTTAAAATAAGTAAAAATACAATGGATAAAATGTGTGAACATTATAAATATATAAAAAGAGATAAAACTCCTGCATATGCTTTATTTCAAGCAAAGGATGCAGATACTGTAATTACACTTTATGAATCTGGTAAAGTTGTTTTTCAAGGTATAAGCGCAGATATAGATGCAAATATATGGAAAGAAACTGAAATGATGCTTAATGGTAAACCAGTTACAATAGAACCTAAAAAAGAAAAAAAAGTTGATGATGATAAAACTGATTACTATTTTATTAATTCTATTGGTTCTGATGAAGTTGGTACTGGTGATTATTTTGGACCTATTATAGTTTGTGCATCTTATGTAAATAGAAAAGACATATCTTTTCTTGAAGAACTAGGTGTTAGAGATTCAAAAAAACTTACTGATGATAAAATTTTAAAAATTGCACCAGAGATAATTAAAAGAATACCACATCAAGAAGAAATAATATCTAACACAGAATATAATAATATGCAAGATAATGGTTATAATATGAACAAAATTAAAGCAATATACCATAACAAAGCAATTTTAGGTCTTATGAAAAAAGAAAATTTTGTATATGATATGGTTGTAGTAGATCAATTTACTCCGGAAAGAAATTATTATAATTATTTAAAAAGTGAACCTAACGTATTTAGAAAGATAAAATTTACAACTAAGGCTGAAGATAAATGTTTATCTGTTGCTTGCTCTTCTATAATAAGTAGATATCTATTTTTAAAAGAAATTGAAAAAATGGGAAATAGTCTTGGATCATTTATTCCAAAAGGGGCTAGTACTTTAGTTGATGATTATGGAAAGAAAATAGTTCAAAATTTTGGTAAAGAAAAACTTAGAAGTATTGCTAAGTTAAATTTCAAAAATACAGAAAAAATTTTAAATGAAAACTAGGAAAAAATTATTTCCTAGTTTTATTATCTTACAAATCCAATATAAATCATAAATATAGTAAGTATAGCACTAATTATAATTCCATTAATTCTAGAACTTCTTTGTTCTTTTTTGTCAATACCTATACCTACCGCCATAGATATTAAATATCCACCAATAAGACCACCAATATGAGCTGCGTTTCCTATTCCAGGAGTTGTAAAACCAATAATTAAATTAAGTACTACAACTGGAACAATTTGATTTACTAATGAATTTCCTATATATCCTCTATATTTAATACCAAAGTATAATATTGAACCTAGAAGACCAAATATTGCTCCTGATGCACCAGCACTTACTGTATTTACTGAAGATAATGCTACTGTAAATAATGATCCCATAATTAAACTAAATAAATAAATTATTATGTATTTTACTTTACCATAAAAATATTCAACTTGTGATCCAACAATATATAATGAATATATATTAAGCAATAAGTGAATTACTCCAATATGTAAAAATCCTGATGTTATAAGTCTATAATATTCTCCTGCTTTTGTAAGCAATATATAGTTAGCTCCAAAATCTATAAGTGTATTTGTATTTTCTGAACCATTACCAAGCATATACATAAGTACAAACATAACTATATTAATAAATATTAATATATATGTAATTATTGGTTTATTATTTCTCATATATTTTTCCCTCTCTTGTCCCTCTTTAATATTTTTTTCTTCTATTTCTTTAGTTAATTTTGAAATTAATTCAAAACCTTCTTCTTTATACGTAAATTTATCTATTACTTGTTTATATGCTTTATTTATATATTCATTATTAATAAAATCATCCTCATCTTTAATTAATATACTTATATATTTTTCATCAAAATTATCGATTTTATTAGTATAAAAATTCTTATCTAAATATATTGATAAAACATTCATAGAAAAATCAATTAATTTTCTTTTTAACTGCTTTACAATATGTTTAGTTTTTAATATATCATAATCATATTGTTCTTTATTAATTATATTTTTTGTTACAATTCTTATAATACTATATTCTTTATTTTTATTTTCAAGCCATATCTCATCACTAATACCCTTTATTATTATTGGAGTATAATTTTCACTAACTATAAAATAATGTATTAATTTCATAACAAGTAAATCATAACTATCCATAACTGTTAAATCCATTTTATCTCCTACTCTTCTTTGTATTCTTCTAGTATTTTATTAAATTCTTCTGGCACGTTACAAGAAAAAGTCATTACTTCCTTTGTAGTTGGATGAGTAAATGTTATTTCTTTTGCATGCAAAAGTTGTCCAAATTCTCCATGATTATTTTTTCCATATACAGGATCATTAATAACAGGGTGATTTATATATTTCATATGTACCCTTATTTGATGTGTTCTACCTGTTTCAAGTATGCATTCTATTAAACTTGCTTTTTTATATCTTTCAAGAACTCTAAAATGTGTAATTGCTTCTTTTGAATTTGTACTTGTTACACACATTTTCTTTCTATCTGATGGGTCTCTTCCAATAGGTGCATCTATCTCACCAATATCATGATTTATTACTCCAGAAACAAGTGCAATATATTTTCTTTTTATCTTTTTTTCTTTTAATTCTTCTGCTAAAATTCTATGTGCTTTATCATTTTTAGCAACTATTAAAAGTCCACTAGTATCTTTATCAATTCTATGAACTATGCCTGGTCTAAACTCACCATTTACATGGCTTAAATCTTTACTTAAATACATAAGACCATTAACAAGTGTCCCACTATAATTACCTGGTGCAGGATGAACTACAACTCCACTTTTTTTATTTATAACCATTACATCATCATCTTCATAGATAATATCTATATCCATCTTTTCTGGTTTTATACTCATGTCATCTTCTTTATCAGTAATTAAAATAACATCTCCATTTGATACTTTATAACTACTTTTTACAACTTTATCATTTACAAGTATTAACTCTTCATCAATTAATTTTTGAATTTTTGCTCTTGAAAAATTATCATCTAATTTACTTGATAAATATTTATCTATTCTTTCACTCTTTTCTAAGTTTTCTACATCTATTCTTATTTTTTCTTCCATCATTACCACTTCCTTCAAATACAATAAGTAAAATTGCTCCTATTACAATTGCCATATCTGCTAAATTAAATATTGCAAAATTAAAATTAAATATTCTAAAATCTAAGTAATCAATCACATAACCATAAAATATTCTATCAAATAAATTACCTAGTATACCTCCTAGTAATAATCCATATGATATAGTTCCAATTTTGTTTATATTATTTTTTTCTATTGTTTTATATATTAAATAAAGAACCATAAATGTAATCAATATCAAAAATAATACATTACCAGAAAAAAGAGAAAATGCAGCTCCATCATTATGACAATTAGTTATGTAAAAAAAGCCATCTATTACCTTATTTCTAACATTTAAAGTTAAATTATTAGTAACTAATTCTTTAAATATTCTATCAAAAATTATTATTATTAAACTAACAATTCCAATCTTTTTCACTTTTCTCACCTTTATTATTATACCATGAGTTTATTATTTTTCATATACATAAATTTACTCATATCTTAAAGCATCAACTATATTTAATTTTGATGCCTTATTTGATGGATACATACTCCCAGCAAAACAAACAATTATACTTATTATTAAACCATATATAATATACTTAAATTCTACATTTACTAAATCAACATTAAATTTTGATATAGTTACTTTTTTTATTAATTTAGAAATAATAATAGAAAAATAACTTGACGATATACCTGTTAAAAAGCCTATTAATATAGCTTCTGTTTTAAAAATTCTTTTAATATCTTTTTTTCTAAATCCAATTGCTCTAAAAATGCCTATTTCTTTTGTTCTTTCAAGTACATTTATATTAAATATTGTTATAATCATAATTATAGATACAATTAATGATATAAAAGAAAAACTTGAAATTATAAATGTCGCAATATCTAAATAATCAAAAATAGTATTAGTATAATCTTGCATATTTGATAGTTCATAGCCTAATTTTTTTATTTCTTTTTTTACATATTCTATATTATTTTTATTATCTATTTCTATTTTAAGTTCAGTTGGTTTTAACTTCATATCATAATCATTATATATTTTTTCTAGTGTTTCATATTTTACATATGCATAATTAGAATTATTTAAAAGATCTATTTTACCATTTTTATATATACCTGATACTTTTAAATCATCGCTTATCATTTTAGGTTCTAAGTTAGATGTATCTAATAAATATAATGATACATAATTATCTATAACATTACCATCTATATTGTTTTCTAAATATTCACTAAACACTATATCATTATCTTTTAAAATATTTCCTTTTTTTATATTTTTTTCATTCATATTTGTATAACTAGATAAACTTACTAAATCATATTTTTTATTTTTATATATGATGTATGCAGATGAATAACTTACATTTTTCACAATATTTTTAATATGTTTTATCTTTTTTATTTTACTTATTTCACTTTCACTATAATATTTTATATCATAAAGTTCATTTTGTCCTTTTTCTGTTATGTTAAAGGATAATGGATCAATATTATTTTTTATTTCATCATTTATATATTTTTTAACACCACTACCAACATATAAACTAATTAAAATACCAATTACCCCAATACTTGATGCGATTATTATTAAAATATTTCTTTTAAGATTTTTAAATATATTATTTATACCAAGTTTTATACATATAGAAAAATTTAAACTTCTTTTTAAAATTTTGGAAGATTTTTTATCAATTTTATTGTCACTTATATTATTAAATTTTATTATTTTACCACTATCTAAAGTAATTATTTTATTAGCAAATTTTTTAACATTATTTGAATGAGTAACAACTATTACAAGTTTACCTTCTAAAGATAAGTTTTTTAGTATATTTAAAACTTTATTAGCATTCTTCTTATCAAGTGCGCCTGTTGGTTCATCTGCTAAAATAATATCGGGTTCATTTATAATTGCCCTTGCGAGTGCTACTCTTTGCTTCATACCACCAGATAATTCATTAGGTTTTTTATGACTATGTTTTATAAGACCAACTTTTCTTAAGGCTTCCTTCGTCTTTTTGATTTTTTCTTTTTCTTTTAATTTTACCATATCAAGCATAAGCATTACATTTTCAAATACAGTAAGATATGGAATTAAATTAAAGTTTTGAAAAACAAAACCTATTTTATCTCTTCTATAGTTATCTAAATCAAGTTCTTTAATACTTACATCATCTATTTTTACTTTTCCATCATAATTATTATCTAGTCCACCAATAATATTCATTAATGTTGATTTACCACTACCCGATTCACCGTAAATGCATACAAACTCACCAGATGATAATTCTAAATTAATATCATTCAATATTATTTGCTTATTAGATTTTGAAATTTTATACTCTTTTTTTATATTTTCTAATTTCAATAACATAAATACCCTCCTGATATTTATATTATCTCTTTTTACCTTAAATTCCCCTAAAAATACGATTATTATACTTGTTTGGCACTAATTTTAGTCTTCTAACCTCATTTTTATCCATAAACAAGCTTTCGTGTCTTATAAAAATACTAAGTAATAAATCTTTATCAGTATCATCTTTTATTACACTATAAAAATTATTTATAGTATCCTCCTTATTTAAAGAAAAAGGATAATTTACTCTATAAACATCTAAATAAACTAAGTATTTTTTAAATATAAAAATATATTCATCAGTTATATTAAGTAATTCTTTTATATCACCTAATTTAAAATTATATTGTATATTTTCTATAAACCATATTTCAAAAGTTACATCCTTTTTTCTAAGTTCATAATTTTTAATAATATCATTCATAAACATGTCTCCTAACAATAATATTATTAATCAATAATTATAAAAAAAATGTCAAAAAAACACATATATAAAATATGTATTTATTTTTTTAATGATAACGTTTTAGTATTTTTACCATTTAAGTGTCTTTGTAAGTATTCATTATATTCTTCTTCATCATCAAATATGATTGTTTCTGTTTGACGAAATTCATACTCATCATGAATTACTTTTACAAAATATTTTTTTTGCTGGCGAATAATATCATTATTTGGATAATCTGATAGATTCTTTACTAATATATTTTTCCAAAAATTATATACTCTATATCTTGGTCCAACAAATTCAGACTCTGGATTTGGTACTTTTAATTCATAACCAACACCATAATCAACTATTTTCATTATAAAACCTCCTTGTATTAGTGAAACTATTATAATAATTTTTTTGTTTATTTGTCAAGTTATTAATTATTTTAAAATCTTTTTCCTGGAATTCTCCTTGTACTCTATTTTTGATGAAGAAATATTATATGTAATATCTGGAGATAATATTTCATTAAATTTTCTATTATGAGAAATACTTATTATTGTACCTTTAAAGCTACCTAACATATCATAAATCAAATTTAATGCTTCCATATCTAAATGATTTGTAATTTCATCAAGTACTAATACATTTACTTCATCAATTGATAATTTTGCAAGATTAACTCTTGTTCTTTCTCCTGGACTAAGCTTACTATACTTTTTATTTCTATCTTCATAAGAAATATTAAACTTATCTAATACAGTAAATAATAAACCATTATTAACTTCATTTATTCCATCAGTTAAATATTCATATATAGTTTTATTATTATCTTCAATTAAAGTATCTTGTGATATATAACCAAATTTTACTTCATTTCCTTTTATTATATTACCACTTACTTTAGCTATTTTTGATAAAAGTGTCTTTATAAATGTTGATTTACCTGTACCATTTTTTCCATCAATTCTAACTCTCATTCCAAATGGAATATTTAAATTTATTTTATTTGTTTTAAAATTTTCATAACCACAAATAAGATCATTAATAACAATATCTTTATTACCTTTTTCATTTGTAAAATTAACATCAAAGCTTACTTTTTCTTTTTTCTTAAAATCAATATTTTCTTCTTTTTCAAGTTCTCTTTTTAATTTAGAAATATTTCCAGATGTTTTTTTAGTTTGTTCTTTAGCAAAATTAGCAGCTATTTTATCATTATCTTTTTTCTTTTTATTTACGCCTTTATTTGACCATTTTTCTGCTTCTTTTATTCTTGATTTTAATTCTTCTTTTTTCTCATTTATACTGTTATATTTTTCTAAATTTCTTTTATATTCTTTTTTCTTATAATCTAAATATTCATAATATGGCATTTTATATTCAGTTAATTTTCCTTGATTAAGCTCAAATATTTTATTTGATATGTTATTTAAAAATTCTTCATCATGTGATACTATTATCATTTTTTTATTTAATTTTACTAAGTAATTTTCTAAATAAGTAATACCATCTATATCTAAATTATTAGTTGGTTCATCCAAAAGCATTATATCTGGATTACTAAGTAAAAGTATAGTAAGTAATACTTTTATTTTTTCTCCACCAGATAGTTCTTTTACTTTTTTATTTAAGTCTTTATTTAATCCTAGACCATTTAATAACATATTAATATTATTTTCAAAGTTATATCCATCTAACTTTAAGTACAAATCTAAAACATTACCATATTCTTCCATATTACTATCGTTTAAATTTTTTTCTAGTTCTTTTAGTTTGTTTTCTATATTTTCAAAACCAGTTTTTCTTTTTATATAACAAGTTATAGTTAAATCATAATCTTCTATATCAATTTCTTGCATTAACATACCTATACTTTCATCATTATAATTTATGTTACCTGAATCATATTTTATATCACCATTTAATATTTTTAATAATGTACTTTTACCCGCACCATTATTTCCTATTAAACATACTTTATCATTATCTTCTAAAACAAAACTAATATTATCTAATATTTTATTAGAATTAAATGACTTACTTAAATTTTTTACTATCATAAGCATCACACTCTTTTTACCATTTTATCACTTTGTTAAGAAAAAAAGAATACTTCTTTTAAGTATTCTAATTATCTTTTTAATGAAAGAGTATATTTTTTTACACTTCCATTATTCCCATTTACTTCTATTTGTTCTTCATCCTTTAATTTTTCAATAGCATCATAACCCAGTCCTGTTACGCATGGAATACCAAGTTCTCTTGAAATAATTGCAGTGTGAGATAAAAATCCACCTTCCGCAGTTATGATTCCAGAACTTCTAAGAATAATAGGAACCCAATCTGGATCTGTATAATCAGTTAGTAATATACTTCCATCTTCGAAAGTATCTACTTCATCTGGTTCCTCTAGATAAATAGGTTTGCCTATTACTGTTCCTGAAGATGCCGCAACTCCAATAAAAGAATTTTCTGCTGTACTTTCTTCTTTATACTCTATTTTTTTTGTTACTGGTCTATATTGTAGCCATATTAACTTATCATCTAAAATGCACCATTCAAGATCCGCAGAAGAATTTAGTTTTTGTTGTAATTCTAAGCAACTTTCTCCTACATTCTTACCATCTACATTTAAATTATTATTGTCATTATTAGGCCATTTTTCAGAAGTAGGTTTTACATGTCCGCTTACTAATTTTTCCCCATTACCATTAACCCATTCTAAATATCCAGAATCAATATTATTTCCTATCCATACCCCAGAAAGAATAGGTTCTTTAAATTTCTGAACTACCACTGACATATATGGATTATCAGTATTAAAATGTTCTACATATGAATTAACTCTTTCATTGTTAATTGAATCTCTTACATATTCAACATTCTCATATATTTCATTCTTTGGTACATTTAACTTTGATATAAATAATCCCGCGAATGAATTATTTTCATTATCTTCTACTGTTGCAGAACTCCTAATCGCATAATTTTGATTTTTTAATTTTTCAATTTCATCTTTATACAAGCCTTCTTTTAGTGATGTTACGCTTATCAAATATGTTTCTGGAACATTTAACCCATATGTATTTAATATAGAAAGTCCAAGTCCTTTACCACCTATTATATTTGCAAGATTTTTATTTTCATTAACTAATATAAACCTTGATAATATATTAATATCTATTAAAGGAATATTATCTAAAATTGTAAGCATAAGTAAACTTTTTCCAGATACTTTTTCTAAATGTGGATAGTTTTTTCTTACTATTTCTTCAAAAGATTGTCTTGCATTTCTGTGATCTTTTATTAAATCTCTTTCATGAAATACATGTTCTTCATCTTGATAATATTTCATTAACAAATATATCTTAATTATCTCATCATTTAAATCAATATTATTTTCATTTTGAGTATTAAAATTAGTTAAACTTGATGGTTTATAATTATCTATTTTTTTAAGTTCATCTAAATAATTAATACCATATTTTTTCTTAAATTCACTTAAAATTTTTTCTGTAATTATTGATCCTTCTGTTATTACTTCAATCATCCCATAATAGGCATATGCATGTCTATATTTATACCATTTTTCTATTTTGTCATCACATGAATCTGCATCATTTTTTAATTTTATACATTCATCCTTTAGCTTTAATATTAAATCATTATAATCTTCCGCTGTAAATGTATCTACATTAATGTAATCAATTATTTTAAAAATTTCATCTGACAAATCTGGATTAAGAGCTATATCATACTTTAACATTGTAAGCCATTCATTATCAGTTACAAATTCTTCTAATTTTTGAAGTTCTTTTTTAAATTTATCTATATTCTTATATTTTTCTATATTTATAAAACTACTTGACATCTTTCATCACCCTTCTCAACTAAAGATTTATTTTTTCTTATATTGTATGCTGGACATCCTCCATTGCAGAAATTACTATATTTACATTTAACACACTTATCATCTTTTATTTTATAGTTCCTTAAAGCTTTTAAACATTTAGAATTATTCCAAGCATATTCAAATGGTACTTTAAATACATTATCGTAAATAAAATCATCTAATTTAAATGCAGTACATGGAAGCATCGTACCATCCGGCATTATTTCTACTTTAGTTTGACCTGCTTCACAACCATAAATTATCTTATCAAACTCACTGTCAACAGGATTTTCACATTCATTATAATAAGCAGAATAAAGTAAACATCCCTGCATGCTTACATGCAAATCATTATATTTTTTCTTAGATATATATTCTTGAACTTTATAATCAAGTTCTTTATAATAATTAAAATCATGATTGCTTTTTAAATCATTTCCTAAAGGCATATATATATTTAAGGCATATTCTTTTATACCTAAATCAGCACAAAAATCAATCATTTCATATATTTCTTTTTCACTTTGCTTATATATTACTGAATTAAGTCTCGGTATTTTACCATTTTTAATAAACTCTTTTATAGTTTTTATTATTTTTGCAGAGGATACACCCATATATTTTAAATTATATTCATCTAGACTTTGTATAGAAATTGTTGGTGTTATATATTCACTTTTACAAATAATATCAAAAGTACTTTTTTTAATATCTAGACCATTTGTTGTAATTGTTGTTTTAAATCTTATCTTATCAACATATTCCAAAATTTCATCAATATGTGGATAAAGTGTAGGTTCTCCTCCTAAAATTGATAAATAAATAACATTATTATTCTTTAACTCATCTATTAATTTTAACCATTTATTTATTGACACAAAATTCTTATAATTATTTCTTTTAGTACTAAAATAACAAAACTTACAATTAAGCTGACAAAAACTAGATGGATATATACTAACCTCAATAGGTGAAGATAAATAATTTCTTTTTTGAGCATCATTTAGTATTTTCTTATATTTTTCTATTTCATTTTCAACATTTAATATGTTATAAGGACTTCCTTCTGCTTTTTTATATATAATTTCATTTTCTAACATATCATCAATATCAGGAACATACTCAGAATTAAAATACATACTCACTAATTTAATAGCATCATCAAGGGCATAACCACATTTTATACAATCTAAAAAGACTGCATCTTCATTTTTTACTATGTATATATCTGAATTCATTGGTGAATATAAAAGTCCACCAAAAAATTCAAATCTTAATATAAAATCATCATTAAATATATAGTTCATATTTTCTCCTCATATAATTAAATAAAGGCAAAAAATGCCTTTATTTAATTACTATTTCCAACCGTCACCTTTACTAAAATGGCAAGAACCAAAAACTTTAGCAATTTTTTGTTTTTTCATTTTAAACCCTCCCATAATAATTTTTCAGATAATTGTTGAAGTGAATTAACAAAATGTAAATTAATTATCTAGTTACAATATACTACAAGTTAACTTTAAAGTCAACAGATTCGATAAAATAAGACAAAAAAAGCTATAAATAAATTAATATTCATAGCTTTTTATTAGATCTAGAAATGCATCTATATTTGTTTTTCTAATATTACCATTATTATTTATTAAATCTAATATTTCATCTTTTGTTAAGTATTTTACATATTCTACTTCATCTTTTTCGTATGTTAATGAATTTATATCAATGTCTCTCTTTATATAAAATACATCTTTAAATGCATCATCATATTTATATGTTTTAAACAATTTTACTTCATCAGCATTGATATCTATACCTAATTCTTCTTTTATTTCTTCTATAATAGCTTCTTTACTTGTCTGACCAGATTTTACATGACCACCTGTTGTAGCCCATACATTTTTCTTTCTTTTTGATGTCATTTGAAACAAAAATTCACCTTTAGAATTTTCTATAAATGCAAGTACAACAACTGAATACCTTCCTTTAGGTACAATTAATTTTGTTCCTTTTTCTCTAAATAGTTTTTCTCCTGTTAAATTTTTATTTTCATCATATAAATCTGTATATTCACCTTTTTTGTTACTAATAAATTTTTCTTTTTTTATTAAACAATCAAATAAATCATCACATTTCTTAATAACTTTAATTTCACTTTTATTTATTAATCTTTCAATTAAATATGGATACTCAGAATAATCAATTTCAGTAATTATACAATCAATTTTAAGATTCGATATAAATTTACCTACTCTTATCTCATTATA
Source organism: uncultured Mycoplasmatota bacterium (assembly GCA_900546245.1). Lineage (GTDB taxonomy): Bacteria > Bacillota_I > Bacilli_A > RF39 > UBA660 > CAG-433. Next base: position 18,000 of record URBY01000017.1, read on the forward strand.
TTTTTTTAACTCACTTAATATTTTTTCTTCTAAATAATCATAACTGCAAGATTTAATTTTATTATCAAAGTCAATATATCTTATATCACTATTATCATTTAATAGACTATTCCAAGTTTTTGAATGCATTATTATTTCTTCTTTTAAGAGTTTTCTCTCTAAAGCATCTACATTTTTTATCTCTTCTTTATCTAACTCACCAACACTTTTTGCTTCATTAGATATTTCATCAGAATATACTACATATAATTCTGCATCATATTTTTCTAGCAAATTACAAATATAAAGAACTGTCATGTATTCATTTGAATTTTTATGACTAGACCAAATTCTAATTTTTTTATTATTTCTAACGTTATCTAACAAAAATTTAATTTTATTACTATAATCAACAACATCCACATTATATCCTATATTTTTCAAGAAACTTCTTTTATAATTTTTTAAATCTTTTAAATCTCCAATATCTAAATGCATATCTAAAAGAACTATATTCTCATTTTTAATAGATGATTTTAAAAGTAATCCATTACTAGATAAATTAGATACAACTTCTATTGTATTTTCCATAATAGCACCTCTTTATTTCATTATAACAAAAAAGTCCACAATGGACTATTTTTTCATTATTCTAAGTGTATTTAATATTGAGATAATTGTAACACCAACATCCGCAAATACTGCTTGCCACATATTTGCAATTCCAATAGCGCTAAAGACTAATATTAAGATTTTTACACCTATAGAGAATACTAAATTTTCTTTTATAATTCTTTTTACTTTATTTGAAATACTTATTGCTTTATTAATCTTACTTATATCATCATCCATAATAACAATGTCACTTGCTTCAATCGCTGATGATGAACCAATAGATCCCATAGATATTCCAATATCTGCTCTTTTAAGAGATGGAGCATCGTTTATTCCATCACCTATAAAAGCAACTACATCTTTATCATTTAATAATTCTTCTAATTTTTCATATTTTTCTGTTGGTAAAAGTTCATAATAAACTTTATCTATATTTAATTTTTCTGATATAGAAAGAGCATTTTCTTTTGAATCACCTGTAAACATATATGTTTCAATACCTTTTTTAGATAATTCCTTCAAAGTGTTTTCTACCCCTTCTTTTATTCCATCATTAATAGTAAGTGATGAAACTATTTTGGCACTAATAGATAAATAAATATTTAAAGAACCATCATCTTTTAAATCAAACATTTTATTGTTACCAATTTTTATTTTTTTATCATCGTATGTATAACTTACACCAAGGCCCTCTATTTCCTTATGATTTTTTACTTTTTCATTTACTTCTATATTTACATAATTCATTATTGATTTAGCAATTGGATGGTTTGATAAATTTTCACCTAATGCATAAAGTTTTAAAATATAATCTTCACTATAACTACTATCTAGCAAGTTAAAACTTGTAACTTTAAATGCTCCATTTGTTAATGTACCTGTTTTATCAAATACTATTTTATTAACTCTTGAAAGTAAATCAAGATAGTTACTACCTTTAACTAATATTCCATTTTTACTTGATACACCAATACCAGTAAAATATGAAAGTGGTACTGAAATTGCAATTGCACATGGACAAGATATAACTAAAAATACTAGTGCTCTATAAATTGATTCATATGTTGTAAGATCTGTGAAAAGTATAAAGCATATAAATGTAATTACACTTATTATAAGTACTATTGGAGTATAATACTTAGCCATTTTTGCGACAAATGTTTCTGTCTTTGATTTTTTATCAGTCGCATCTTCTATAAGTGATAATATTTTTGAAACAGTACTATCATTAAATAATTTAGTTGCTTTTATCTTTATTACCTTTCCTTCATTTATCGATCCAGATAATACTTCATCATTCTCTTTTTTATTAACTAGGTCACTTTCACCAGTTAAAGAAAATAAATTTAACTTAGTTTCACCTTCAACAACTATTCCATCGACTGGAATTTTTTCACCCTTTTTTATTACTAATATATCATTAATTTTTACGTCTTCTACATTTATTACTTTTGTTTTATCACCAACAACTTTATTTGCAAAGTCTTGTTTTATATTCATTAAATCTTTAATTGAATTTCTTGAATTATTAACGGCTTTTTCTTCTAATATTTTACCTATTTCATAAAGAGTTATAACCATTAATCCCTCCATTTGTTTATCTACAAAGTAAGCACCAATTGCGGATATTGTAATAAGTGCATTTTCATTAATTGTATGTGACTTTATAAGAATTTTAACTGCTATCTTTAGTGTTCTATAAAGTAAAATAACATATGACACTATAATAAGTATTTTATTAATTATTTCATTATTAAAATTAACATATAATCCAAGTAAAGCAATTATAATGCCAAAAATTAATCTTATTAAATTATAATTTTTTTTAGTTTCTTTTGCTTCTTCATCTATTTTAGTAACTACTACTTCTGGTTCTATTTTAGTAACAATATTACTAATATCTTCTATTTTTATATCATCATTAGACATAAAAGATAATGTTAGTGATGAAAAGTTTACAACTACATCACTTAAATTGTTTTCTTTTTTTAATCTTTCCTCTATTTTATTCGCACAATTTGCGCAGTCTAGATTATTTAATCTATATTTATATTTCTTCAATATGTTCAAGACCTTTCTCTAATATTTTTTCAACATGATCATCATCAAGTGAATAGTAAACTACTTTGCCTTCTTTTCTTAATTTTATAAGATTAGAATCTTTTAATAATTTTAATTGATGAGATATTGCGGATTGGGTACTCTTTGTAATATATGCAATATCATAAACACATAACTCACTTTCTTTTAATGCACAAAATATCTTCATCCTAGTAGTATCTCCAAAAAGTTTAAAAACTTCCGCAAGCTCAAACATTTTTTCATCATCAATAATATTATTTAAAACTTTATTTACTCTTTCTTTATCTATAATAATTTCTTCCATAAAAATTTCCTTTCATATGAATTTTCATTCATATATATTGTACTACTATATTATTCATAAGTCAATAACATATGAATAAACATTCATATATATGTGCAATAAAAAATCCCTCGAACGGGATTAATTTCATTAATGGCGGAGTGAGAGGGATTTGAACCCTCGCGGCAGTTACCCACCCTACACCCTTAGCAGGGGCGCCTCTTCAGCCTCTTGAGTATCACTCCAACGCGCAATATAATTTTACCATTTCTTACGCGATAGGTCAATATTAATTTTAAGATTTTATTTGATATTTATAATATCCAAGATTTTCATAAGACATTTTACTGTATCCAGCATTCAATGCTAAATGTTTACTTTTTTCATTATCCTTCTTTATTAATAAGGAAATCTTTTTGACTTCAAGTAATAATAGTTTTGATATTTGTCTTAATAAATTTGTACAATAACCTTTATTTCTATAATCACTTAATATTGAATAATTTATATATAAATCATTTTCTTTTCCATCAAGTTCTAGTGATCCAATAATTTCATTTTCTAAATTTCTAACTAGATATAACTTATCATAAATACTATCATCATTAGATTGTCTATAATAGTCTACAATATCACTAAAAGAATCATCACTCATAATTATATATTTATTGATTTCACGATCCGTATCAAATTTATCTATCATTCTTAAATGTTCTATATTTTCATAATTAAATTGTTCTAAAACAAAGTTTTTTAATACTATTTTGTTCATTTTTGCACCCTTTTTCTACAAGAAAATATAGTAACAAAATACTATCTTTTTGTCAAATTTATTTACCATCTATTATATTATTCAAATTAAATTCTATTAAACTTATAACAAGTTTTTTTGTTTCATCATCAATATTATTAATATTTCTTATTACTGTAATAGCATTTTTTAAATTAAAAAAATCATTTAAATTTTTAATACCACTTTCTTCTAGAGTTTTAAATACAGTAGAAATCATTTTTTCTCTTTGATTTAAATCATGTTCATCAAGCCATTTTAAAAGACTATTTCTAAAACTATCACTTATTGAGCTTAAATTTTCTCTTATAAATTCATTTTCATTTACTTGCCATGAGGAAACCGCATGCGCCATAAAATCTTTTCTATTTGTTTTTATTACTGTAAACTTATCATTTCTTAAAAGCACTCCAACATAGCTATAATTTGGAACTAAATGAATAAGTCTATCTCTTATTTTACTATAATTTTCACTTTCAATTTGTTCTTTTTTTAAACCAGGTCCATCATTACTATAAATTTGTTTTATTTTTTTATTTATTCTATTTTTACAATACATTGATGATACTAAAGCCAAATTACCACCTTTAGAATGTCCACCAACAATTATATTTTTATCAAATAGTTTTATATTTTCATTTAAATATTTAACCGCAAGTTTTTGTGATGGAACTGGAAATTCATATGCCATTTGAAAATCTTCTTTCCATCCACTAAGTAAATTATCAGTACCCTCAAACGCAATATAAATAAATTTTTTCTTAACTTTAAAACAAACTGCACCAAACTGTGTATCTGTATCCCATATATATTTATAATTGTACATTTGTATATCTTTATATCTTTTTGTATTTACTATTTGTTTTAAAATTTTATAACTTACTTTTTGTGCTATTCCAAGTTTACTAACATCAAAATAATTATATTTATATAAAAATATATTACCTGCTTCACAAAGACTTATAGATTTTTTGTTTTTAGGTACAATTCCATCAAAATTCAAATATACAACTGATGATAATATTACATTATCAATTTCATTAAATTTTTCTTCATTAAATGTTTTATCACCATACTCTTTTATATAAGTATTAATTCCAGCCATTTTATCACCTTTCTTATATTTACTACTTTAAAATTATTATATCATTAAATACGAAAAAAAGTCCATTTATTGGACTTTTATAAACTTTTTGGTGACCAGTACGGGATTCGAACCCGTGAATGCCGCCGTGAAAGGGCGGTGTGTTAAGCCACTTCACCAACTGGCCATATCATAATGGTGGACCTAGATGGACTTGAACCATCGACCTCACGCTTATCAGGCGTGCACTCTAACCAGCTGAGCTATAGGTCCAAAACATTATTAAATGAACAATGCTATTTAATTTTACAATATTATGAGACAAAAATCAAGATATTTTTTAATTTTTTTTAAAATAAAAGAAAAATAGGATTATTTTCTCCCTCCTATTTTTCTCTTTATGATTTTATAACCTGCTTTAATATATTTTTTTATTTTATGAAGAAGGTCATTTTTTCTAACAATTATTTCTATTTTTACTATATTTTTTCTAGTATTATTTATAACTATATTTTTTTTCATATAGTAGATATCATCAAAATACTCTATATTATTATCAAGGAAAAATTTTATATTAGTTATTTTACCCTTAAATATATTTTTATACCATGTTTCATATGTTTTTATAACTGGATTATAACCATATTCATTTATTTTTTTTATTTGATATAGTACTATTTCTAAAAGATGGTCTTTATTTGTATTTTTTTGACTATTTGGGTGATAAATTATAGTGTTATGATCATCTTCTATTTGAATAATAACCGGATAATTAATTTTTTTATCTTTAATTATATCAAGGAGATAATCAATCTCATCTCCTGCTTCTTTTAAATTAGTCGCACAAGATTCATAATACACACCTATATTTAATTTTTTATCTAAAGCAAGGTTATAATTTTCACAAAACTTTGTATCTAATTTTTTTGTTTTACTTTTATTAAAATCAGTATATCCTGCTCTTACAAAGACAAAATCAATATTTTCAATAGTATTGTAATCTTTAAATAAATTATCTGATGATACCATTATACCCTTTTGCATAGATTTCCTCCTTCACTATATTAAATGAATATTTTTTTAATTTGTAAATTACTAATGTCTAAATATATCTAACAAGTCCTTTAGAGCCTGAATTAACTATTTGACCACTATATACATATAAATAATCAAGCGGATTTACTCTAGAACCATTTTTAGTTAAATCAAAATGTAAATGAGGACCTGTACTTCTTCCAGTAGAACCCATAATACCTACTTTTTCTCCTTTTTGTACTCTTGTTCCTATACTTAAATGCGATCTACTTTTTAAATGCAAATATCTGCTTACATCACCATTATCATGTCTAATTGCAACATAATTTCCTGCGTCACTAGCATATGAATTAACAATTACTGTACCATCAAAACAAGCATATATTTCTTGACTAGAACCATAATATTTACTACTCCAGCCAAGATCAACTGCTTTATGTGTGCTTTTATATGTTTGACTTACATAAATATAATTTACTGGAAATCTATATTTATTACTAGAAGGAATAGTTCCATCTAATTTTTTATATGTATTATTCCCTGCGATTCCATCAGAAACCAGTCCATTTTTACTTTGATAATCTTTTATTGCATTTATTGTATTTATTCCAACAATTCCATCTACAGTTAAAGAATAACCATGTGAATTTAATTTTCCTTGTAAATCTTTTATAACTTCAATTAGTTTTGCGTTAGTATTTTTCCCATAAATTCCATCTACTGTAATTCCAACATATTTTTGAAATGATCTATATGCATTTTTAGTATTTGAACCTTCTATGCCATCAATTTTACCTGAATAAAAATAATGATATGTTCTTAAGTTTAGTTGTCTTTGCCTAACATTAAGCATTTTTATTCCTCCTTTCATTTATATAATATTATATTTTTTAATAACAGAATAATATTTAAGCTGATAAACTGATAAGCTAATCAAAAATAAAATATTTTTTCAATAAAAAAAATTCAAACATTTCTGCTTGAATTTATAATTCTTAAATGGTGTCCCCTTAGGGATTCGAACCCTAGACCCACTGATTAAGAGTCAGTTG
>URBY01000018.1 GCA_900546245.1 uncultured Mycoplasmatota bacterium
GATTCGAACCCTCGACCCTTCGGGTATGAACCGAATGCTCTAGCCAACTGAGCTACATCGCCATTTCAAATAAGCAATATGATTATATCAAAATTATTTAGTTTTAACAATAGTTTTATTGAAATTTAATACAAAAATGGTGCGAGAAATGGGAATCGAACCCACACGGCCAAAGGCCAAAGGTGTTTGAGACCTTCGCGTCTACCTATTCCGCCACTCTCGCATAAGTCAATTATAACATAAAAAAAAGAGATTTCAAATAGAAATCTTTATTTTATATAAACAGGGGTCCCAACTTCAACAATATCATAAAGTTTAGATATTTCACTTTTTGGCATATTAACACATCCATGACTACCATTATATGTATAAATATTTCCACCAAATCTACTTCTCCATGATGCATCATGAAGTCCATATGAGTTTCCTTTAAATGCAATCCAATAATTTACAAAGCTTGTATAATCTGCTCCTTTTAAATTAACATTTCTTGATTTATAGAGAACTTTATAATTACCTGTTGGTGTTGGTGATACACCTTTCATACCTGTTACTACATTAGTTTCTAATACTAATTTATTTTTTTCATAATAATATAACTTTTGACTTGCTATATTTACTTCTATATATGATAACTTATCTTTTTTATCTACTATAACTTCTATACTTTTTTTAGTTTCATTTTTACTTGAATCTTTTACTGAATAAACAACATTATATTTACCAACTTTATTTACATCAACATTAGATTTTACCTGTACTTTACTTGTTATATCTCCATCCATATTATCTGATGCACTAAATGTAGGCATATTAAATTGTTCATTTAAATATAAATATATTTGATCATCAGAATTGATATTTAATTCTGGACTTACTAAATCTTTAACAATTACACTTCTTTTTAATACTTTCTTTATCATTAAATATTTATATTCTAAAGTATAACTAACTTCATAATTGCCGAGTTCACTAGTATTAACATTAGATTTTACTTTTACTTTATTACTTATATTTTTACCATTTAAAACTGCAACAAAACCAGGTTCAACATATTCTTCATTTAATTCTAAATTCATTATACTTTCACCATTTAAATAAAAGGCTGCATTATTATATATATTTCTTAAACTAAGAAATATTAAAAATAGTAAAATAATAAAAAGGGAAATCACTAATAGTCTAACAATAATTATATTTTTATTTGAATTTTCCATGACTACCACCTATTGTCTATGATATCATATTATGGCATAAAACTAAAGAAGAAAAATGAACTTTTAAACAAAATTCATTTTAAAATTATTTAACTAATTCTTCTAATTTTTTAGCAAGCATTTCTCTGCTCATAGCTGGATTTGCTTTACCTCTAGTTTTCTTCATTACTTGTCCTACAAAGAAGTCTAATATTCTAGGATTTTCTGGATCATAAGTTTTTGCTTGATCTAAATTTTCTTTAATAACTTCATCAATAACACTTTCAATTTCTGATGAATCTGTTATTTGCATCATACCTTCATCTTTAACTACTTGTTTAGGTGATTTTTTATCTTCTAAACATTTATAGAATACATCTTTACCTTGTTTACTAGATATTGTTTTTGATTCTATTAAATCAATTAATTCTTTTAAATCTTCTTCTGTCATAGAAAAATCTTTAATTGATATTTCATTCGTATTTAAATATGAAAGTATCATACCATTTATCCAGTTTGCTGCTTGTTTTACATCACAACCAATTTCTACTGCTTTTTCAAAATAATCACTAATTGGTCTTTCTTTAACTAATATATTTGAATCATATTCACTAAGACCATATTCATTCATATATTTTTTCTTTCTGTCATAAGCAAGCATTGGAATACTTTTTCTTATTTCATCAAGCCATTCTTTACTTAATTTAAATTTTGGAATATTTGGTTCAACAAAATACTTATAATCAACAGCATCAACTTTACTTCTCATTGAAATTGTTGTACCTGATTCTTCATCCCATCTTCTTGTTTCTTGAACAACTTTATCATATTCTCCATTATCTTTTAAATGGCTTTGTCTTTTGATTTCATAATTAATTGCATCTCTTACTCCACCAAATGAGTTAACATTTTTAATTTCTACTTTTGTTCCCCAATTATTAGGATCATTTTCATCTTTATCAGGATCCATAATAGATACGTTTACATCACATCTAAGTTGTCCTTTTTTACTATCTGCTTCAGATATATCTAAGTATTGATAAACACTTCTCATATGTTCTAGAAAAGCAACTGCTTCATCTGATGAATGAAAATCTGGTTCTGTTACAAGTTCAAGAAGTGGTACACCTGCTCTATTATAATCTATTGTAGTTGTATCAAATAAGTGTTCTGAAGATGCAGCATCTTCTTCTAAGTGTAAATTATTTACTCTAACACTTTTTTCTTCACCATTACATTCATATTCTACATGTCCATAAATACCTACTGGAATTGGTTTTGTTTCTTGTGTTAATTGAAATCCTTTTGGTAAATCTGGATAATAGTAATTTTTTCTTTCAAAATACATGTATTCAGGTTGTGAACAATTAAGTACCATACTTGTCATTAAAGCCATTCTTACAGCTTCTTTATTTACAACTGGAAGAATTCCAGGAAAAGCCATATCTACTGGTCTTATATTAGAGTTAGGTATTTGTGAGTAATCATTTTTTGCACTTGAAAATACTTTTGTATTTGTTTCACTTATTTCACAGTGCATCTCTAAACCTATTTTTGCTAAATACTTACTCATTCTTTTCACCTCCTGCGATTTGTCCTTTATAAGGCATTGCGCTTTCTAAAGCATATGCAATATTTAAAACATTAGCGTCATCATAACAATTACCTGTAATATTTACACCTACTGGCATATTACTTACAAATCCATTTGGTATTGTTATAGATGGAAATCCACCAAAATTACCTATTTGAAGGTGTTCTTCTAATATTTCTGTATCTTTAGTTAAGATATCTTTTGAACCATCTAAATGTTTTGCTGGACCTGATCCAACTGGAAGGATTACAGCATCATAATCTTTAAATAATTTCTTCCATTCATCTACAACAAGTCTTCTTACTCTTTGTGCATTTCTAAAATATCTTTCTTGATTTTGTGATTGAAGTACATATGAACCAATTACAAATCTTCTTTTTATAAGTGGCGAAAAACCTTGTGTACGATAATTTTTTACCATTTCTATCCAGTTTTTACCTTCTGCTCTAGGTCCAAATATTATACCTGTTAAGTTAGACATATTACTTGTTGCTTCAGCACATGATATAACAACATATACTGCTGGTACAGCACTTAATAATGTTTTATCTACTGATACTTCATCTACTTCAAAACCTAGTTCTTTTGCTTTTTCAATTGTCTTCATGAAATTACTTAAATGTTCTTTTAACTCTTCTGGAGCATTTGGATAATTATTTATATCACATATTTCTTTTACATAACATAATTTTTTACCCTTTACGTTACCAGTTATAGATTCTCTTAAATGAATATCACTTGAATCCCAACTAGTCATATCATTTTTATCTATACCTTTCATTTCATCAACTACTATTGCAGCATCTTTTACGCATCTTGTAAGTACTCCAAGGTGATCTAAAGATGATGCGAATGGGAATAATCCATATCTACTAATCATTCCATATGTTGGTTTATATCCTACTATACCACAGTAAGCTGCTGGTTTTCTTATTGAATCTCCTGTATCTGATCCTGTTGCATATGGATAAACACCTGCGGCTACTGCTGCTGCAGATCCAGATGAAGATCCTGCACACATTCTTGTTTTATCCCATGGATTAGTTACTACACCAGTATGACATGTTGTTCCTGTTCCACCCATACCAAATTCATCCATGGCTGTTTTATTTATAAGTACAGCTCCTGCATTATTTAACTTTTCTACAGCAGTTGCATTAAAAAATGGTACATAATCTTTAAGTGTATTAGATGATCCAGTTGATAATATTCCTTTTGTAGAGTAGTTATCTTTAAGACCATATGGAATACCACTTAATAAATTATCAGTTACTTCTTTTTCTTCAATATTATCTAATATTGTTACAAATGCATTATTTTCTTCTTCAACCTTTTTAGATAATTCTAATGATTCATCTATTAATTCTCTTTCTGTTACTTTACCTTCTTTTAAAAGTTCATGTAATTCTTCAATACTCTTATTCATATATTTCATTTTATTCCACCACCTTTGGAACCTCTACTTCTCTACCATTATGCATATCACAATTTGATAGTAAGTCATCTATTGGTACTGATTCTTCAGCTACATCTTCTCTAAGTTCATAAACGAAATCATCTAAAGTATGTGTCATTGGTTCTACATTTTCAATACCTTCTATTTCATTTATTGTATTTATTGTTTCATCTATTATCTCAAATTCATCTAATACCATTTGGTTTTCTTCGCTCGTTAAACCAATTAGTAATTTATCTGCATAGTCATCTACCATTTCTTTTGTAAATTTTGTACTCATGCTAATCCTCCTTCTTTAACACTATTTTGTAAATTTCAAAGCCTTGTTTCTTTTTTTAACAACAATTAAAATTTCTTCACTATCCATATTAATTATTTCTTCTTCATTCATGTTTAAATAATCAGCAAGTAATCTTTTTGAATATATATCAACATTCTTTACAGCACTTGCTATATCAAATTGTGGAGTTGAAAGAACAGTTTCATAATTGAATTCAAGAGAAATATTTTTATCACCACTTAGATATTTTTTAAACTTTTCTTCAATTTCCTCATCTTGGAAAGTTACTGTCAAATTCCCTATATATTCACCATTAAAATATCTTTGAAGTATTTTTATAATTTCTTCATCCTGTAAACTCATTGAATCAATTTTATTTATATCGTTATCATTTATATCCTTATTGCCACTTTTCAATGTTGATTTCCATGCTAATAACTTAATTAAACGATTAATATAATAACTTATTTTTAAATGGTTACTTATCCTAGTTAATCTAGATTTTTTTCTATTCTGTATTTCATCTACTATTTTTTGATATTCCATTTTTGATGCTTTATCAATATATTCATCTGTATAACCTTCGCTTAATAACTCTTCTCTTATTGTCATATTAATCCTCTATATCGATTTTTATTCCTAATTCCTCTAATTGTTCATCATCAAGTACGCTTGGTGAACCCATCATATTATCTGCACCTGATGCACTTGCTGGGAATGCTTGAACTTCTCTAAGGTTAGGTTCATCATTTATAAGCATTAATATTCTATCTATTCCAGGAGCCATACCTCCATGAGGTGGTACACCATATTTAAATGCTGTAAATAAACTATTAAATCTCTTTTCAACATCTTCTTTTGTATATCCTACTACTTCAAATCCTTTTACTAATGAATCTAAATCAGTATTTCTAATTGCTCCTGATGCCATTTCATTACCATTACATACAAAGTCATATTGGTAAGCAAGTATATCATCAATATTTTCTTTCTCATATTCTTTTATACCATTATGTGGAAGTGAGAATGGATTATGACAGAATTCATATTTTTTAGTTTTGTCATCATATTCAAACATAGGGAAATCATTAACAATGCATAATTCTAATTTATTAGGATCAATTAATTCTAATTTTCTTCCTAGTTCATCACGAATAAGTCCAGCAAATTTTCTTGCTACATTAAGTTTCTTATTTGCAATAAAGAACATTACGCTGTTTTCTTTCATATTAAATTCTTTTATTAAGTTTTCTCTTTCTTCTTCACTTAAGAATTTATCAATAGGTCCTTTTAGGCTTCCATCACTCATAAGTGTGATATATCCAATACCAGGCATTCCTATACTACTAGCATAATCAACTATTTCATTAAACCAACTATTTGGTTTTGTTCCTATATCATCTACTACTATTACCTTAATAATACTTCCTTTAAATGGTCCAAAACTAGTATGTTCTAATACTTTACTAGCATCTTTTATTATAAGTGGATTTCTAAGATCTGGTTTGTCTGATCCATATGAATCCATTGCTTCTTTGTAAGCTATTCTTCTAAATGGACGAGGTGATACTTCTTTATTAGAAAATTTAGAAAATACATCATAGAATATTTCTTCACCAACTTCTAAAACGTCATCTTCTGTTACATAACTCATTTCCATATCTAATTGATAAAATTCTAGTGTTCTATCTTTTCTACTATCTTCATCTCTAAAACAAGGTGCTACTTGGAAATATTTATCTACTCCACCAACCATTAATAATTCTTTATATATTTGTGGTGCTTGTGGTAACGCATAAAATTTACCTTTAAACTTTCTAGATGGTACTACAAAGTCTCTTGCACCTTCTGGTGATGATACAGTAAGTATTGGTGTTTGTACTTCTGTAAAACCTAAATCATACATTTTATTTCTTAAATAATGAAGTACATCACTTCTAAGTTTAATATTATTTGATATTTTTTTACTTCTCATATCAAGATAACGATATTTAAGTCTAACTTCTTCATTTACTTCCTGCATTCCATCTATTTCAAATGGTAATGTATGTGCTTTTGGTGATAATACTTCTAAACTTTCACATTTTATTTCTATTTCACCTGTTAATAGTTTTGTATTAACTGTTTCTTCATCTCTTCTTATTACTTCACCAGTTACTTTTATAACAGTTTCTTTGCTTACTCCTTCTAACATACTTTCATCATGTACTACAACTTGTGTAATTCCAGCATGATCTCTTAAATCTAAGAACATTACTCCACCATGGTCTCTTATTGTTTGTACAAAACCAGATAAAACTACATTTTTACCTAAGTCATTAATTGTAAGTTCACCACAAGTGTTAGTTCTATACTTATTTACTTTCATTTTCATTCTCCTCCTATAAAATAAAAAAACAGTTATCATCCCTAAAAATCAAAGGGACGAATAACTGTTATATCCGTGGTACCACCCAGTTTATCATATTTCTATGATCACTCATTAAAGAATAACGCATCTTTTTCCTCGCGCTTTTTCCTACTATTATTTCAGAAAAAGAACTCCGAAGTGTTCTTTCATATTAATATCAGTATCCATTCTCACCATCTAGGATTCTCTTTTAAAGCATCTTAATATTACTTTTCTTCATCAACGTTTTTTTGTTTGCAAATATATATTATCATAAGTAAAAATCATTGTCAATCATATATAGTATATGTATTTACATTAATTTTTATTATTTTTTTGTAAGTAATTATTAATTATAAAAATAACTTGTCTTTCCCTTGTGTTTTTCTAATTCTACAGGATTATTTTTAAAAGCATCTGTACACGTTCTTATAATCTTTTTATCTTTTGCTTTCTTAACTATATTTTTTACATCATCTAAAATAGAATCAGATATAATTAAGTTATTTTCTTTATTTTTCATAAAACCTCCTAAAACTTTTGATAATATAACATAATTTATTATAACCAGATGGTTTATCTTTTAAGTGCTAATTTTTTTGTATCCCCTTATTTATACCAAGAATAATTATTTAAATTAATTTCATCGCTATTTAAATCTAATCTTGATACTATATCATTAATTTTATTTTCAAGTAACATTATATAATAATATAAAAGAAAAAACAATCTATAAAGATTGTTTTAATTATCAAATGGCGCTCGATGTAGGACTCGAACCTACGACCCAACGGTTAACAGCCGTTTGCTCTACCAACTGAGCTAATCGAGCACTTATCAGTTGACATTAACAATAATATCATTACTATTCGTTTTTGTCAACATGATTTTTTTATTTTTTTATTTTTTTTGCATGATGTACTCTATTATATAGTCTGCAGTACCTTCTACACCTAATGAATCAACATTAATCATTAAATCATAATTAGATGGATTATATAATGAAGAACCTGTATAATAACTATAATGTTTATCTCTCATTTTATTTATTTTTTCTATTTCCTTTTTAGCTTTATTTTTAGGAATATTATAGTACTTTATTGCTCTTTTAATTTTATCTTCTTCACTACTATATAAGAATATTTTAACTGTATCTTTATTATCTTTTAATACATATGACGCACATCTACCAACAATTACACATGACTCTTTTGATATATTTTTTATTACTTTTTCTTCTGCAATAAATAATTTGTCATCATTGTTATATTCAAAGCTTCCAAGTACTCTATGCTTTTGTTCATTTTCTTTAATAAATTCTTCTGATAAACCTGTTTCTTTATTTACTTCACTAATAAATGCTTTATCATAAAATTTAATACCTAATTTTTTAGAAATTATTTCACCAACATATCTTCCGCCACTACCATATTCTCTTGATATTGCGACTACTACCCTTTTGTTTAGAACTGGTTTTAAATTTTCATTATTATATATTATTTCATTTTTTGCTTTAATATTTTCTAGTTTTGTAATTTTCTTATATTCTGAAGTAAATACAAATATTACAAATATAAAACATATTGTATCTGCGATTGGACCTGCATATAATGCACCATAAAGTCCATAAAATTGACATAATATAATCGCAAGTGGAATAAATAATATTATTTGTCTTGCAAAAGAAACCATTGTTGCTTTCTTTACATTACCTAATGATTGAATAGTTATTGATGAACACATTTCAAATGAATTAAGTGCGCATACTAATAAGAATATTCTACAAAAATCAATTGCAAACTCCATAAACAATTTATAATCATCTGATGATTTATTTATAAATATTGATACTATCTTTTCTGGAAAAATATAGATACATAAATTGAATATCATGCCTATAATAAATCCAGTAATCATTACTTTTCTTAATGTTTCTTTTACTCTTTTATAGTTACCAGCACCATAGTTAAATCCTATTATTGGTTGTGCACCTATTGCAAGTCCTAATATAAGTGATACATATAAACTATTTATTTTAGATATTACACCATATACAGAAAGTGGAATATCTTCTCCAAATTTACTAGTTAATGCATACTTATTCATTATATTATTCATAACCACAAAAAGCGCAAGTACTGTCATTTGAGTTATAAATGAAGATAACCCAAGTGATAATGTTTTTAATGTGCATTTCCCTATTTTAAAATCTTCTTTAGATAATTTTACACTTTTTATTTTTGGAATATAGAAGAGTGCTATTACAAATGATACTATTTGTCCTATTACGGTTGCTATAGCACCTCCTGCGACTCCCATATTAAATGTAAATATAAATATTGGATCTAATATAATATTTAAAATTGCTCCTACAAGTAAACAAATCATTGAATATTTTGGTGAACCATCTGCTCTAATTATTTGAGATAATCCTGAATAAATAATCATAAAAAATGAACCAAACACAATTATTCTTCCATATGTCATTGCAGATGAATAAACATTTTTAGTGCATCCAAAAATATATACTAAGTTTGGAAGTAATAACTCAAATAAAATTACTACTAATATTGATATTATAAAAAGTAATGTTATAGATGAACCAATACTTTTTTTAGCCTCATCTTTTTTACCTTCTCCTAGTCTTAAACTAAGATTTGCAGCAGCACCATTACCTACTAAACCCGCTAATGCATTACATATTATTACAATAGGAAATATAACATTTGTTGCGGCATTTCCTATTATTCCAACACCTTTACCTATAAATATTTGATCAACTATATTATAAATTGAATTTATAATCATACTTATAATACAAGGTACTGAAAACGCTAAAAGTAATTTCCCTATCTTTTCTTTTCCTAAATCTAACTCTTTTTTCATAAAAACTCCTTCCTTTTTTGAGCAAAAAAATAACGTAAATCCAAAAGCTTGGACTTACGTTTTAACTGCTCAGCCGTGAGTAATTATAACACAAAAAATTTTTTTGTGTAAGTTTTTTGTTAATTTTTTTATTTAACTACAATGCTTACTAGTTTTTTAGGAACAATTACTTCTTTTACTATTTCTTTACCATCAATATAATTTTTTACATTTTCTATTGATTTAGCAAGTTCTTTCATTTCGTCATCACTAGTATTAGCATTTACTTCTATTTTACCTCTTACTTTACCATTTACTTGTACAACCATTGTAAATGTTTCATCAATAATTTTACTCTCATCGTAATCCTCTAATAATGATTTAGATAATT
This sequence comes from uncultured Mycoplasmatota bacterium, assembly GCA_900546245.1. Classification (GTDB taxonomy): domain Bacteria; phylum Bacillota_I; class Bacilli_A; order RF39; family UBA660; genus CAG-433. Next base: position 10,172 of record URBY01000018.1, read on the forward strand.
CTTCACCTAAATTATATTTTTCATTTAATTCTTCTGTTATATGAGGTGCAAATGGATTTAGTAATTGTAAGAAAATTCTATATTCTTTTTTAGTAATCTTTTTATTTGCATTAAATTCATTTAACATAGTCATAAGTGTACTAACTGCTGTATTATATTTTAAGTTTTCAATATCTTCTGAAACCTTTTTAATACCTTTATTTATAATTTTTTCATTTTCTTTAGAAATAATATCTTCATCTATTATTGTTTCACCTAAATTATATACTCTATCTAGGAATTTAGCACATCCATTAAGTGAATCTTCATTCCAAGCAGCATCCTTTGAATAATCACCTATAAACATTTCATAAAGTCTTAATGCATCCGCACCATACTTTTCAACCATTTCAGTTGGATTTACAACATTACCTTTACTTTTACTCATTTTACTTCCATCACTCGCAAGTATCATACCGTGAGCAATTCTTTTGTAAAATGGTTCACTATAAGGAACTAGTCCTTGTTCATGAAGGAATATATTCCAGAATCTTGCATAAAGTAAATGTCTTGTTGCGTGTTCCATACCTCCATCATATAAATCAACTTGTCCCCAATATTTCATTTTATCCATTGAAACAAATTCTTTATCATTATGCGCATCCATATATCTTAAGAAGTACCAACAAGATCCTGCCCAGTTTGGCATTGTATCTGTTTCTCTTTTAGCATGTCCACCACATTTTGGACAAGTAGTATTTACAAAATCACCAAGAAGTGATAATGGACTTTCACCATCTTTTGTTGGTTCATAACTTTCAACATTTGGTAAAACTACTGGTAAATCTTTTTCATCTACTGGTACCCATCCACATTTTTCACAGTGTACCATAGGAATTGGTTCACCCCAGAATCTTTGTCTACTAAATATCCAATCTTGAAGTTTATAATTTGTAAATTTAGAACCTATTTTATTTTCTTCTAAATATTCGTACATTTTATTTAATGCTTCTTCTTTATTAAGACCATCAAGGAATCCAGAATTAATATGTACTCCATCACCTGTAAATGCTTCTTTTTCTATATCTCCACCTGATAATACCGGTATAATTTCAATACCAAATTTTTTAGCAAATTCATAATCTCTAGTATCATGTGCTGGGACTGCCATAATTGCGCCTGTTCCATAACCCATAAGAACATAATCACTAATATATATTGGTATTTCTTTATTATTAATTGGGTTAACTGCTGTTAATCCATCAATTTTTACACCAGTTTTTTCTTTAGTCATATCAGTTCTTTCTATATCTGATTTACTTCTTGCTTCTTTTTGATATTTTTTTACTTCTGAAATATTATTTATTTTATCTTCATATTTTGAAAGTATTGGATGTTCTGGTGAAATTACCATAAATGTTGCGCCAAATAATGTATCACATCTTGTTGTAAATACTGTTATTTTTTCATTTATTTCTTTTATATTAAAATCAACATGTGCTCCTACTGATTTACCTATCCAGTTAATTTGGGCTGTTTTTACTTTATCTAGTATTTCTGTGTCTTTAAGTCCATCAATTAATTTTTCTGAATAATCTTTCATTTTTAGCATCCATTGATTTTTTAATTTTTTCTCAACAGGTGTATCACATCTAACACATTTTCCACCTTGTGAATCTTCATTAGATAGACCCATTTTACATTTAGGGCACCAATTTATTTCTTTTTCATCTTTATATGCAAGTCCTGCATTAAAGAATTTTATAAATTGCCACTGTGTCCACTTATAATATTCTGGTTCACAAGTACTTATTTCTCTTGACCAATCTACAGAAAGTCCAAGGCTTTTTGCTTGACTTCTAAATACATTAATACATTTATGTGTCATTATAGATGGATGTTCATGATTTTTTATCGCATATTGTTCTGCTGGATTACCAAATGAATCAAATCCAAATGGAAATAATACATTTAATCCTTTGCTTCTTTTAAATCTTGCTTGTACATCACTTGCTGTAAAACATCTTGCGTGTCCAACATGAAGTCCTGCTCCTGATGGATATGGAAATTCAACAAGCATATAAAACTTTTTCTTACTCTTATCTTCTGTTACTTTAAAAGTTTCTTCACTCTCCCACTTATTTTGCCACTTTTTTTCTATTTCTTTAAAATTATACATTTTCTTCACTCTTCCTTTCTAAATGTTTTAAATATTTTGCTAAAAAATAATATGTTACCCATATAAAAGGTACTATTAATACAAGTAATATTAAAAATTTATATATATATTTGTTTAATTTATATACTATCATAACCATAATAGTAAGCATTAATGAATTAACTAAATTCATTATTCTAAGTACCCTTTGGTATCCTATTTTTTCAGTATTTACTTTATAATAACCTTCTAATATTTTAATATCTGCTGATAAAGTTTTCTTATCATATACTAATTTTTTTCTTCTATATAAAAAATAGTAAAACAGATAAATTATTATAAAAAATATTACAAATAAAATTATAAATTCTTTCATACTTCACCTCTAAAACAAAAAAAATCTATGAAATGTAAGGACGACAATATCGCGGTACCACCTTACTTCATAGACTTACTATGCTCTTTAATTCCTTTAACGCAAGGAAATACGTTTAAGCTCCAAAACAAGTTCATAAACTTTTACTTATTAGTTTCCACCAATCACTAACTCTCTTTTAAAGTAAAATATTTACTACTACTTTTCTTCATCACTCATTACTAATGATTATAATATATTTATTTTGTTTTTTCAAGTACATTTTTATGATACAATAAAAAAAGAGGCGATAATTATGTTTAAATATACACTTGATAATAAAAGATATCACACATTAAATTATTATTATCAAAAAAAATATGGATGTAAAGTATTTAAAGTTAGTTTAAATGCTCACTTTTCATGCCCTAATATTGATGGCACTAAAGGATATGGTGGATGCATATACTGTGCACATGGATCTGGAGAATATTATGAAGATGATACTGATTTATTAACTCAGTTTAAAGAAGTTAAAGAAGTGTTACATAAAAAATGGCCAAAAGCAAAATATATTGGATATTTTCAGGCAAATACAAATACATATGCTCCTCTTTCTGAATTAAAAGAAAAGTATGAACTAATATTAAAACAAGATAATGTTGTAGGCTTAAATATCGCAACTCGTCCTGATTCTATTAGTGATGAAGTACTAGATTACTTGGAAGAACTTAATAAAAAAACTGATCTAGTTATAGAACTTGGTCTTCAAACTATACATGATAAAACAGCTAAATTAATTAATAGAGGAAGCACTCTAGAAGAATTTGAAAATTGCTTAAAAAAATTAAATGACAAAAATATAAATGTTGTTGTCCATATTATTAATGGTTTACCTTATGAAACAAAAGAAATGATGATTGAAACTGCTAAATATTTATCAAATAAAAAAATTCTTGGTATAAAAATTCATATGCTTCATATATTAAAAGACACTAACCTTTTTAAATTATACTTAAAAGAAAACTTCCACGTTCTTACTAAGGAAGAATATGTAGATATTGTATGTGATCAGCTAGAATATTTAGATGAAAAAATTGTTATTAATAGAATTACAGGTGATCCTGATAAGGATGAACTTATTGAACCTACTTGGCTTACTAAAAAGTTTGGTGTTCTTAATGACATTGATAAAGAATTAAAAAAAAGAGATACATATCAAGGATTTAATAAAAGTATATTAAATAAAGTAAGACAAATTATAGATAAAACTCTAAAAGAAAATGATATTGCAGTAGATATGACAACTGGTAATGGAAATGATACTTTATATTTATGTGATATTTTAAATAAAGGATTTGTTTTTGGATTTGATGTGCAGAGTACTGCGATTAATAACACTGATAGATTATTAAAAGATAATAAAAAAGAAAATTATAAACTATTTAATGAAAGTCATGAAAATATAAATGTAACTTTAAAAGATTATAAAGGTAAAATAAGTTTAATACTTTTTAATCTAGGATATTTACCTAATGGTGATAAAAATATTATGACAAATCATATAAGTACTGTTAAAGCTATTAAAAATTCTTTTGAAATGCTTAATAATAAAGGAATTATACTTATAGTTATTTATCCTCATGAAGAAGGTAAAAAGGAAGGAACATATATAAAAAAATATCTAGAAGATAATAACATTAATTATAATGAATATCATAATACTGATAATATTAATTCACCATATTTAATAGAAATAAAACGAGGAAACTAGTCCTCGTTTTTCTCACTTTTTAATAACTTTAATGCTCTATCCTTTTCTTTTTTAACCCTACCATATTGAAGATCTATTATAGAATCACATATTTTATAATAATAAAATATTATTATATCTTCATCTGTTTTTCTAATTGCTGATTTATATGTTTCTTTTTCTTCTATAGGCACATAAATTGGTGGAATATTTGCAAGTTCAAATAACATATTTGTAAAACCTCTAATACATCTACCATTTCCATCATAAAACGGATGAATTTTTAATAAATCAGTATTTAATATTATGCATTCTTCTATATATTTAAATAATTCATCAAAATCACTTGTACCATTAAGTTCTTTTCCTCTTTGAATTAATTCTTTTGTATACGATTTTAATTTTATTATTTCATACCTAATACATGACCATTCCATAAGATTTGCCATACTATTATTTATGTGTGCATCAGAATTTCTAAAATGACCTCCAAAATCTTTATTAGGTGCATATTTATATAATTGCTCATGAAGTTCTAAAATTGTATAAATATCCATCTTACTTGTATCATATCCATGTATAAAATTGTACATTTCTCTTAGTCCTTTTCTTTCCCAAGATGTATGTGCAGCCTCTACTACATTTTCGTTATAAATATATTTTTTCATAAAAGATTTTTTTAATAAATCAAAGTTTACATCATCTGTTGCTTCGTAATAAAATTCTATAAGATTTTGTGGTAAATACTTATCTTTGCAATAATTATCTTTATAACTTTTTAAATATTTTTTAAAACATTCATATAAAATAATCTTATCTTCTAATTTATCTTGTTTTTTCATATACAACTTCCTTGATAATTATGATATCATAAAAATAAATAAAGTCAATTAAAAAAACAATATCACTAGTGCATTATTTTTCTATTACTTTCTTCATTTTTATTACTTTTTTCATAATAACTATCAATTTTAAATAACAAGTTCTGACATTCATTATTTTCTACTCCATTATTATCTAAATTATTTATCATATAACTTCTATCAAAGTACCTAGAATCTACAAATGACTTTATCATTAAATCTGTTAATTTTGGCATTCTTTTTAAAATATCATCAATAGCTATTATAGGCATTCCTTTAATTGAATCTAATATTAATAATTCTGCTTCTGATATATTTAAATCATCAACAAAACTTTTATTAGTTTTTAAAATTGTTACATAACCACTATAAATAGCATAGTAATGTTTTTTTACTATATTTTTTAATAATTCTTTCCTAATATCCTCTTTACTTAAACTAGATATATAATTTCTAGCATCTTTATTTTTTGTAAAACCATTTGGGTTATCATATAATGCATAATTTTCAAGTGCCGAAACTATATTTTCATAGCATGCGTAATCGCCACCTTTTTCCATTGTTGTCAAAATAGAATAATCTATCATACTAAGTTCTGTACTCTTCATTTTTCTTCACCTATTTTATTGTAACACTTAATAATAATTAATTCATAATTAAAACTAAAATTTTACATTTTATTACAAAAAAAAGCAAGTTATCTTGCTTCTACAATTAATTTAATAGCAGTTCTTTCTTCTGAATCAATTAAGATATCAGTAAATGCTGGTATACATACTAAATTTTTACCAGATGGTGCGACAAAACCTCTTGCAATTGCAATTGCTTTAATAGCTTGATTTAATGCACCTGCTCCTATTGCTTGCATTTCTACTGACGATTTTTCTCTAAATACATTTGCAAGTGCTCCTGCAACTGAATTTGGATTTGATTTTGATGAAACCTTGATTGTTTCCATATTTCTTGCCTCCTTAGTATTACACTAAAGTATATGAAAAAAATAAAAAAATATTTATAAAATATAAATATTTTCAAAATTTTAATTTATATGATAATGATTGACTTTGTGTTCTATTTCTATGTTTATAAGGATATATATTAACAATATCTTTAGTATTTAAATTAGTGGAAATAACTAAATAATCGGTATTTTTTCCATTTATTTTTCCAACACCAGGATCTTTAATAATATATCTATCAAAGATATCAAAATATGTAGGTTCAATATTTTTAATTTTTTCTTTTGCATAAATTATTAAATTTTTAACATCAATATCCTCTTTAAAATTCTTTCTTTTTTTAATTATTTGTTCCAATATTCTTTCATTATAAACAACTATTTGAGATGAAAAATATGGAAGAAATTCTTTTTTCAAAATTAAATTTAACTCAGGATATTTTTCTTTATAAATGTATCTTCTTAAAATTCCAATTTCTACTTCATTATCACATACATATTCTTCAGGTATCATACAAAAATAATTATATGCTTCTTCATAATTTTCCTCTTTTATTAAAATTACAATATATTGTATAAGTGATTTTATCATTCCCTTTTTATATGAATCAAAAAATAATTCTTTAGCTTTTTGATATTCCATTTTACTATTATAAACAATTCCTAAATAATATTCAATTTCCATATTATCCATATATCTTTTAGATATTTTAATTACTTCATCATAATTACCTTGTTTGATTAATATTTTTATATAAGAAATTATCGCATATTCTTCATCTGGATACATATTTATAAATTTAACTAATTCTCTTCTTGCAAAATCTGTTTTATTATTTCTAAGTAAATTTTCTATTGAATTATAATATTTTTCTTTTTTTAATCTTTCCTCACTTTTATTATTTCTCACAATATACCCCCATATAATAATTATTTTTCTTTTCATAATCAAGAGTTGTTTCTCTTCCATGACCTGGATAAACTATAATTTCATCATTATATTTATATATTTTTTTTAGTGAAAATATCATATCATTAAAATTTGAATATTCTAAATCCGTTCTTCCAATAGAATTTCTAAATAAAAAATCTCCGGTAAACATAATATTATCCTCGTAAAAATAATATGTAACTAAATCATTTCTATGACCAGGAGTATATATTACTTCAAATTTAAATTTATCTAATTCATATTTTGATTCACTAACATTAATTAAATTTTCATATGATATTTCATTATTTATATTATTATAAAAAAGAGGAACATTATATTTATTTAATACTTCTTCTAAAGCTCCTATATGATCAAAATGTGCATGTGTTATTAAAACAGCTACCACATTTAAAGATAATTTTTTTATTGTTTCATCAATTTTATGAAACTCATCACCAGGATCAACAATTGTACAACTCTTGTCCTTGATAATTAAATAACAATTTTCTTCTAAATTTCCTACTACTATTTTTTTTACTACCACTTTACTTCACCTATTTAAATATATCTAAAATTTCTTCTAAAGATGTTATATTTTTAAATTTACAATTCCTTTCTTTTTCTTTTGTAAACTTTATTCCTATTCCTCCAGATTCTTCCCAATCTATTAAATTACCTGAATAATCATCAACAAGTATTGCACCTTTTGTTTGAGTCATTTTTGTTTTTGAAACTCCAGATGGAACAGGTATTATTGTTAAATCATTAGTAATACCATCTAAAAATTTAATTTTGGCTTTTGCTTCTTTAAGTGAATTTACATGTGTTAAAATTGATATATTAAATTTACCTGATTCACTTAGTTTTTTTATAGCATTTACACTATCATTTAAAGCAACAGAATCATCTATTAATTCTTCCCAATCTATCTTAGAAAATAATTTACTCATTTCTTTTGTTTGAGTTTTATAGTCTAAATTAAGTTGTTTAGCAAGTTTATAAACAGGAGGTAAAGTATCTAATATTACTCCATCAAAATCTATATATAAGTTTCTCATAAAATATCCTCCTCACTTTTTACTATATTCCAGTTTGGTAAGTTTTTAAAAGTCATTAATTCTTTTGTAACTGGATGAATAAATTCTAATTTATATGCATAAAGCATTATTTGTTTTTTATCTTGAAAACCATATCTTTGATCACCATATATTGGATGATTAATATTGCTTAATTGAAGTCTTATTTGATGATGTCTACCTGTTATTAAATTTATTTTTAATAAAGATAAGTTATCTTCTTCTTTTATTACTTTATATTCTAATATAGCTTCTTTTCCATTTTTTTCATCTATATATGAGTTATGTGTTTTTTCATCTTTTGACATTTTATTTATAAGTTTATCACACTTTTTATCTAAAATGCCATGAACTACTGTTAGATATGTTTTATGTATTTTATTAGTTCTAACTTCTTCACTTAGTCTTGATGCTGCTTTACTTGTTTTTGCAAATACCATAACTCCACCTACTGGTCTATCAAGTCTATGAACAAGTCCTAAATAAACATTACCTGGTTTATTATATTTTTCCTTTATATAATTTTTTATTATAGTAAGCATATCAAGATCATTTGATGAATCTGCTTGAACTGGAACATTATATGGTTTAATAACTACTATAATATGATTATCTTCATATAAAATTTTCAAATTATTCATCTTTTTCCCATCTTCCATAAATACCACATGGTAAAACTAAATCACTATTTTCCATAGGAAGACCAACTTCACCACTACTAATTTTACCTTTATATTTTTTATTTATTGTAAGACTTAATATATTTTCAAGTACTTTTGGACTCATTCCTGTTGTATATGAATTAATTAAGAAAAATAATGGATCATCACTTAATACATCTTCACATAGTTTAATTAATTTAAATAAACTTTCTTCTATATTCCAAACTTCTTTATTTGCTCCTCTACCAAATGATGGTGGATCCATAATAATCGCATCATATTTATGACCCCTTCTTATTTCTCTTTGAACAAATTTAATTACATCATCTACAATAAATCTTACATTTTTATCTTGAAGATTTGAACTTATTATATTTTCTTTTGCCCACGCAGTCATACCTTTTGATGAATCAACATGTACAACGTCTGCTCCTGCATAAGCACAAGCAACTGTCGCACCACCTGTATACGCAAATAAATTAAGTACATTTATATGTCTATTACTTTTCTTTATTTTATCTATCATATAATCCCAATTTACAGCCTGTTCTGGAAATAAACCTGTATGTTTAAATCCCATTAATTTAATATTGAATGTTAAATCTTTGTAACTAACTGTCCATCTATCAGAAATATTATTTTTGTATTCCCAGTATCCACCACCTGTTTTACTTCTATGATAAACAGCATTTGTTTTATCCCATAATTTTGGATTCGTTTTTTCATCCCATATTATTTGTGGATCTGGTCTTGATAATATTATTCCATTCCAAGACTCAAGTTTCATTCCACCTGACATATCTAATATTTTATAATCTTTCCAAGAATTTGCTAAATTCATCTTTAATCACTTCCAAATCTATATGTATTATACCTTATAGAAGCAAAAAAAACTAGATATAACTAGTTAATTTTTTTACTATCACCCATTTTATAACTTAAATACTTTTGTACTTCTTCTTCATTTGTATCTTTAAAAAATTCTATTGCATTCTCTATTCTTTTAATCTGATTTTCATAATTTTTTAAACAAAAATCAATAATAGAATAATCATTTATAACAGACTTTTCATATGAATCACATACATGATACTTAATAGTATTTATTAAAATAAATAAACATAATAATATTGAAATATAATTTTTATCATTACATACGCATATTATACTAATTATAGACTCAATTATTACTTTAATTGAACAATTTTGTTTTTCATAATTAATATCTTCAAAAAAATCATCAACATTTTTTGAAAAATCATCAGTATTAATACATTCTGATTTAAAATAATTTGATAATTCTCTTAATATTTTTATATATTCTTTTTTATTCATACTAATTTGCCTCAAAATAAGAATTTATTTGTTCAAAATTTTTACTATAACATTTCTTTTTAATTTCATTTATATTATTTTCTTGATCAAATTTGTTAATTTCTTCTTCTACTTTTTTATATTCTTCATCAAAACTTTCTAAACTTTTATCTAGTAATTCATTTTGTAATTCAATTTCATATTTTTGTGTTTTTTTGTAAATACCAAATGTAATAATACTTAAAAATAGAACCTTCATCCTAAAAAGTTTATATTCAAAAAAATACGTATTATAAGTAATTCTTAAAGATTCTAACTGATCTTTTAAATTATAAATTGCTTTTTTATTTTCTTCTTTTGTACTATTAATATCATTTAATATAACTTTTAATTCTTGTAAATATCTAAATAATTCTTTATCATTCATACAACATTCACCTTTTTCTTAAGTATATAGTATAAATAGGTAAATTTCATTTGTCAATTTTTTGTTTTTTATTTTTACAATACTGATATAAATCATTACAAGTTAAAGAATCATCTAATGCTCTATGTGAATTATAATTTAATCCTAAATATTCTTTCAATGTTTTTAATCTATGGTTTTTACTATCATAAATTGTTATTCTAGAAAGAAGTAAAGTATCAACTATTCTATTTTTTAAATGTTTTAAATGTAGTTTTGTAATATTTGCTTCTATAAAATCATAATCAAATTTTACATTATGACCAATAATTGTATAATCTTCAATAAAATCTAAAAATTTAGGAAGTACTACATCTATTTTATCTTTTCCTTTTAAGTCATCATCTGTAATACCAGTAACATCTGTTATTATTTGATTTAATTTTATTTCTGGATTTATTAAATAACTAAACTCATCTATTTTCTTATTATCTTTATATTTTATCGCACCTATTTCAATGATTTTGTCTTTTTTAGGATTAAGACCACTTGTTTCTATATCAAAAACAACATAATCATCAGGTAACTCATTTGTTCTTAAACTCTGATACATATTAATCTCTTTCTAGCACATTAAGTAAAAGTGCATTTATATTATAATTGTTTATGCCTATTTTTTCAAGAATTTAATATATAATTTTATTAATAAATTTTGAAGAAATGGAGCTCTATACATTTCTTTTGGATTTTCTTCTTTTACTGCTTTTATAATTTGTTTTGTAATAGAATCATACTTTCTTTTAGCAGAAAAATCTAATATTTCATTTTCTAAGTTTCTTATTGAATCATAAAAATCTTTAAAAATAGTTTCTTCATTATATTTATTTTCTATCATGAATCTATTAAACCCTGTTTTGTAAAGACCTGGTTCTATAATAGATACTTTTATATTTTTGTTTATTGCTTTTATTTCTTTTCTTAAACATTTACCTATCATTGTAATACTTGCTTTAGTTCCCGCATATATTCCAAAAAATGGAATTGATATATTTGATATCATAGAAGACATAATTATTATTTTACCATTACCCTTTTCTATCATTTTATTGATAACCTTTTTTATAAGTTCAAAATTTGATAGAACATTTACTTCATAACTATATCTAAATTTTTCTGTATCTATATCGATAATACTACCTCCATATCCAACCGCAGCATTACTTATTAATATATCGATATTTATTTCATTTAATTTTTTTAAATCATTTTTATTCGTAACATCTAATTTAAAAGTATCTATATTGTCCATATTTTTAACTTTATTATTTAATACTTCTAATTGTTTATCATTTTCTGTTGTTAAAAAAACATGATATCCTTTTTTTGCAAGATTAATTCCAGCATTATATCCAAGACCAGATGCTGAACCTGTTATTAAAATATTCATATTTATCACCAATAGTATTTTGTTCAAAAAAAAAGAAATACATACAAATATTTCTTATTTAATATTCTATATTAGATTTTAGAACTTCGATGGCGGGACGGACACCATAGTTTCCACCATCCAAAACAGTGCCTTTGTTAACACTACGATCACTGCCAATCACATGCCAAGCATCGCAAGCATAGTGAGAATAAACAGAATAAGGATTTTCTATCCAATATCCGTATAGAAAATCAGAATTAGAATATTTTGTATTTTCCATTAGATAATTGCAACTATTTAATTCTCCCATTATCCAATCGCCTACTGTTATACCACATGCTTTATTTATTTCCTGAACAGTTAGTAATCTTGTTGACTTTCCAGCGTAACTAAAATTATCTGGTAATGTTTCTCCCCATGCTGTGTTTTCTCCATTTTCATTTAATATTGCTCTTACACTATTCTTTAAACTTACATTTCTCCATTCACTTGTACTTGGTAGCTCTTCGATTGCAACTCTTGGACCATGCCAATTTTCTCTAATTGCATCATAACTATAGGCAGTATTATTACTTGGTTTTCCTTTTGATACATTATTATAATATATTAATACTGCTGCATCATCTTCAAACTCTTTTGTACTTGTATTATAATAGTCACTTACATAATAAAATCTTTCTGTATTTGAATCATATGTTCCATCACCATTTACATCACAATCAAATGCATCTCCTGAATTTAATTTTTTTTGAGTAACACTCCTATTCCCAAAAGTATGTGTTCCATCTGTATGAAGTGTTTTTTCTTCGGCCCTTTTACATATTACTTTTTTATTTTCTTCTTTTATTTCAACTCCATTAAATACAAGTGTATCATCAGAGAATTTTCCATTACAATATTTTATTGCTCCCGTTATATTTTCTTTATTCTTTAGTTGTAACTCTTTTGCATTACCACTTGTTTGATCATCAAAGTTAAATGTATAACATCCACTTTCATCACTTGTAA
>URBY01000019.1 GCA_900546245.1 uncultured Mycoplasmatota bacterium
CCTTTATTATTTATTTTCATACCTTTTTTTACTCCCTCATACTATACTTATTACTCTAAGTATACCCCCCCCCCGGGAAGTGTTTTGTCAAGCAAAAATTTACACTATTTTATATATAAAAAAATCACTAAAATTAGTGATTATTTTGCTTTTACAGACGATATATAATTATTAACTTTAATAGCCCACATATTACTTTCAGCATATTTTTTATTCATTGCTTCTGGAGTTGTTAAACCATATGCATAATAGTTATCAGCAATATTATCAATAAAGCCTTTTATACCCTCATCTAAACTTGGATAAGCTCTATATGAACCTCCATCACAGGATGGCAATCCTTTTTGTCCACCAACATTATTACATTTTCTCATAAGTGAACTACAAGACCAATTACAACCTGTTTCTAAAAGCATTATACTAACAGCTAAGTATGGATCTACACCTCTTTCTAAAGAGTATGATGCAAATACATCTCCTTTACCTGCTATTGTTGATTTTAATGATCTATTTAATTTTTCAGTTAACTCATTTAATGTCATCCCATCATATACAATTACTTTCTTTGTTACATTTCCTTCTTTTTTTAATTCAGCAATTGAATCAATTTTTATTATCTCTTCTTCTTGAGTCATATTAACAGAAGAAAAAATATTTTTTAAAGAATCCTTATCTATATTTGATAGAAAACTTGAAAAAGCAAATAATGTAAGCATTGAACATGTAAATACAGTCATTACTTTTTCATTTATATATTTAAATACATTCACTCTTTTTTCACCTCATTTGTTTCAAGCGAAGCAAATTAATGATATCATATTTTGTACTTATAGTCAAATTATTAACGTAGTTCTAGTATAAACATCATGCATAATATAATTATTGTTGTTATTATCATTAATGCTATTATCATATTAGTTATTTTCTTATTATTTTTTGAATTATCTTTTATTTTTGTTTTTATTGAACTTTCTTTTATAACGTTTATGTCTACTCCCATTAAGTTAAGAAGTAAAACAAACTGTTCATCTACTTCATCTATATCAGATTCAGTTTTTAAAAGTACTATATAATTATTTTTTTTGCACATATCATTAATCAATTTAATATTTTTTTCATTATCTAAATTACTAATTTTTATACACTTTATTGAATTATTAAATACCTCAAACCAATTATTTAAATTTTCTTTATCTGAACTAACATCGATATTATCTATATTTAAAGAAAGTCCTATATATTTTTCTGCTACATCCTCTTTAAAACCAAAATCTTTTACAAGCATTTTTCTAGAATATACAATTATATCTGTCACCTGAGCTATATCAGAACCAAACATTGTATTACTTTCATTATGTTTTAAGTTATCTATTGCAACTTCTATTTTGTTAGATGCAAGTGTTGCGATTGCTGTTACAATATTTAAAAAATACTTTTTTTGCTCTTCTAATGTTGACCACTCAAATAAATCTAATGACAAATTTGATGCATTAATAGTAATCATTTTTATACCATTTTCTGAAAGTGTTCTTACTAGTTCGTTTACTGATTTTAAATTTGCTAAATCAGGATTTATTGCTGGAACATGAAATAATACTTTTCCTTTATATACCTTTTTAATATTATCAATATCGCAATCTTTTTTATCAGTTCTTAATAATAATTCTGTAACTTTGGCATTTAAATCAATTGATTTTTTACATCTTTCAATCTGATTTCCTTGAAGTAAATAACTAGCATTATATGATATTCCAACATTTTCTAAATTCATAACTACAACTCCATTCTATACTATATACAATTATAAACTAAAATGAAAAAATATAAAACATATATTTTATATTTTTATAAAAAAATAACGACAACTAATCGTTATTTTCTTCTAATTTATTAAGTACTTCCTTGCACACATTAGCAGCTTGTTTTTTTACTTCTTTAGCAGCTTTTTCAAGTACTGGTGTACCTTTTTCTTTTGCATATTCAACTAATTCTTCAGTTTTTTTCTTTAACTCTTTTGCTTTTTTTTCAGCAATTTTTTTTACCTTTTCTTTATCTAGATCTTCTATTTCGTTTTTTATTTCTTCTATCTTATTTTCTAAGTTTTCTTGTACTTCTTTTACATCTACTTCTTTAGCTCTGTTTACTAAATCATTTATTCTATTCTTAAGATCTTCTCTTAATTCAGAACCTTTCTTTGGTGCGAATAAAAGCGCTAAACCTGCTCCTAAACTTGCTCCTAAAACTAATTTTCCTGTACCTTTCTTACTCATTATCTTCTTCCTCCTCTTTCTTACTTTTCTTATGTGAAAATATTTTAGTAAAAATACCAACTATAAAATCAATAAATCTATCTCCTACTACAGAAAATCCATTACTAAATCTATCTATAGTAGTAAATATACCATTTAATGATTGTACTTTATCATCAACATTATCAACAATTATTTTAACCTTATCCATAGTTTTTATAACTTTATAAGAAATCATTATTAATAATATTAACAATACTACTAAAAGTATATAAATAACAATCGGTAAAAATTCATCTAAAAATTCTACCATTATTCATCATCCTCCTCATCTTCATCATCTGAACTATACATATCATCAATTAAATTAAATAAGTCTTGTTCTTTAGTTTCTGATAGGATATTATCTTCATCAATCGAAGGTTCTTTATTTTCTATACTCTCTTTATTAGTATTATCCTCATTTTCATCAAATGATACATCATTATATATAATTTTAACCTCATCATCATCGTCTTTATTTATTTCATCTGTTTTTTCTTCATTTAGATTAAAAAATATACCTTTATTATCTTCTTCATTCATTTTCTCAGTTTGGGCATATGCTTTTCTCATTACTGTATCATAATCTAATTTCTTTGTTATATTAAACTCTCTTGTACTATCTATTAAAGTATCTTCTTTTTTATAGTTTTTGTCTAAAACTCCATATATAGGTGAAATAATAGGCGTTGGTCTAAATTTTTTAGCTTCTTCTTGTTCTTTTTTAATATTCTTATGATAGTCTTTATTTTGATATGAGGTTACAGATCTATATGTATTAGCTTTGATTTCTTCTTTTGGTTTTTCCTTTACTTCACTCTTTTTATTTATTTCTATTGATTTTTCATAAAGAGTATCATCTAAATCCATAGGAAAATTAAATGTTCTTTCTGCTTTAAATAGATCTCTTTCTGATATATCATCTGTATCATATTTTTTATGAACATTTTCCCTTTTTTTTACTTCAATTCTTTCTTCTTTTTCTATATTTTTATGTTTTGACTCTTTAGTTTTTTCTATAACAGGTTCAAAATCTTCAACATCTTCTTCGTCATAGAAAAAGTTTTTAACTTTATCAAGTAATCCCATATTTCCTCCTACTCTTCATCAGAAGTTATTTCATCTTTTTCAATTAAATCTTCTAAAGATGAATTATTTCCACTATATGTGTCATATTCATTAACCCAATCTAAGAAATTTCCATCAGTTTTCTTTTTTGTCTTAAAAATATTATAAGTCTCATTTTCGCCTAGATCATATTTACTATCTCCAAGTATTGTTTCTACTATATTATCGTTATATTTTATACTAGATAAAACATAAGAAATATTGGAGATAGAATCAATTAAATCATATTTTGATACATATGCCTCAACTTTAGCATAATTAAACATCATTTCAATATAATATTTATCTTTTACTTTATTTACTTCTAAATATCCTGTTTTAGAACCAAATTCAAGTTTTTTTGATATATATGCATTTTTATCAACTTTGTAAGTATTTTTTACTTTATGATAATAACTAACTATATCAACATATAAGTAAAATGTATTACCTTCAGTATATAATTCTTGATTAAAATCTTTTACACTTTTAACAGACATATTACTAGGTAAATAATATTGATATCCAATCGCATCTTTATTTGAATTAGATATCTTCTTGCTAAGAATTATATCAACATTCTTTTCTATATCATTACTGCTTATATTTTCTATCTTACAACCTGTAAATGCAAATATACATATTAAAACTATTAATATTTTTTTTATGTTCATATCACACCTACTCTATCATGTTTCATTATATCAAACTTTTAAATATTAATAAAGTTTTTTTTCAAATTATGACAAAAAAGTATCAAATAAAAGAAAAAAAATTAAGAAGTAATCTTAATTATGCTTTTACCACATTAAATTCTAATTTTAGCTTATCAGCAACCGTTACAATAAATTCACTATTTGTAGGCTTTGCCTTATCATAATCTACACTATGACCGAATACTTCTTCCATAAGATCTAAATTTCCTCTATTCCAGCTTACTTCAATAGCATGTCTTATTGCTCTTTCAACTCTTGAAACCGATGTATCAAATCTACATGCTATTTCAGGATATAATTCTTTAGTTATACCACCAACAATATTAGGATTATTATATAAAAGTAATATACCTTCCCTTATATATTGATATCCTTTTATATGTGATGGAACACCAAGTTCATGAAGTAATTTTGTTACAGAAATTTTCAACTCATTTTCATATAAATTTTGACCATTTTTTGTTTCAACTTGATTTGTCGCTTCTAATACTCTTTGTTCTAAATCATTAAAATCAAATGGTTTAAGTAAAAAATATTTTATATTATATGTTGATACTCTTTTTATCATCTCATCAGCATTGAATGAAGTTATTACAATAATATTAACATTTAATGCTTCTTCTTTTATTTTATCTAAAACATATATACCATCTTTATTTGGCATAATTAAATCTAACAACACTAAATCAAAATCATTTATATGATTTTTAATCATCCTGAAACCTTCTTCACCATCATGTGCTTCATAAACAACTTCCATATTATTACTGCTATTAGTATGTTCCCTTATCATGTGTATTAAACTTAAATTATCATCAACAACTAAAAGTCTTTGTTTTCTCATATTTATTTTTCCTCTCTATTTTTTGATACTTTTCAATTATACAACAATTTTTTTGCAAATGCTAGTAATATTATTGGCTTCTTTAATCTAATTTTGTCGAAATTTGTCGAAAAACAATACAAAATAACTTATAGTTAATATTTTTTTAATATAAATTTACATTTTTTGACTATGTTTTGAAAAAAAATATCGGATTTAACCGATATTTATATTTTGTACTTCTTTGCAGTAATTTTTTTCTTTATCCTGTTGATAACTTTTTTATTATCTTTTTTGTAATTTTCTATCGCAGTTTCATACACCTTTAAAACTTTAAGTGCAAAATACTCTGATGAAAAATCAGATGATAGTATTCTAGATTGATTAGATAATCTATTATATATATCATTATTCTCATATAATTTTAATATAGATTCGATATATTTTTCATCAGAAGTAAATACATAACCATTAAAGTCATCAATAACACTACTAATAAAACTATCATCTTTAACAGCAACTATAGGAAGTGATGAAGATATTGCTTCTACAACAGTTAAACCCTGTGTTTCAGACTTTGATGCTGTAACAAATACATCTCCTAATTGATAATATATTGGTATTTCTTCTAATGGTACTTTTCCTGTAAAAATAACATTTTTACTTATATTTAAAGAACATACCTGCATTTTTAATTTATCAATGTCTGGTCCATCACCAACTATTAATAATTTCATATTAGGATATCTTTTTAACAACTCTTTTTGATTATTTATTAATCTGTCTACACTTTTTTCTTTAGCAAGTCTTGATACTGTCATAATAACAAAATCTTTCTTTTTTATACCATACTTCTTCTTTAAATTATTTATATCTTTTGAGCTAAAGTTTTCTTTATAAAATTTACTTGTTTCAATTCCAGTTTGAATTATATGAATATTTTTAGTAAATTTATATTTATCTTTAAATATATTATATATTTTGTTAGATGGAACAATTAATTCAGTTACAGTTTTATCCTCAAAAAATACTACTAAATATTTTAATAATTTCTTACATATATCATCTAATATCTTTTTATTCTTTGTAATATAATGCGTATAATCTTCCCAATTAGTATGATATGTATGAACAAGAGGAATACCTAATTGTTCAGATACTACTCTTGCAAATATTCCAATAGTAAATTCTACATTTGAATGAATAACATCTAAATTCATTTTTTTAATAATATTAACAGCTTTAATAGGATATACACTAGTAAATTTATAATCATAGCAATTTGCAAGATTCATTGATGGTAGTCTTAATATATGTCCATCATCTTCAAGTGTATAATTTTTTTTGTCATCACTTACAGTAACTATAAATACTTCATGTCCTAGTTTTTCTAAAGCTTTTTGAAGCATTAATATACTTGTTGATACTCCATTTACTAAAGGTGGATATGATTCTGTAAATATTCCTACTCTCATTCTTTTAACTCCTCTTTTCTATTTTTTATAAACAAAATAGATACTGCACCTAATATCATTGGTAAATAATATGTCATAAATCTCCATAAAATTATACTTACTGATATTATAGTTTTAGATGAAAATCCTTTAAAAAATTCCATAAATGCATATTCAAGACCTCCAGTTCCACCTGGAATAGGTACAAATGATCCAACAAAACATGTATAACTTGTACATACAATTGAATCAAGTATACTTACTAAATTATATTTACCAATACTATAGAATATAAATAATGGTATTAAATAAAACATAGAAAGACCAATTATATTATAAAATGTTGATTTAACTAATATAAATTTATTATCTTTAAAATATACACTACTATTATAAAATTCATCTATTTTTTTCGATGCCACTTCCTTTAAATGTTCTCTATTTTTAATAAATTTAAAACCAAATACAAAATTAAATATCTTATTAAATACCTTCGTATTAAGATTTTTAGCTTTTCCTAATGAAAATAATAAAACAAGTACAATAATATTGACTATATATCCAATTAAAACAATATTTTTAAGTAAACTAGTGGATGGAATTATATGAAGAAAACTATTTGTTATAACTGCAAATGTTCCCATTATAATAAGCGCAAGTTGATATGTAAAAAAGTTTTGTAAAAGTGCATTGCCTGAATCAGTAACTTTAATACCTTGTTTTTTTAATAAATACATTTGAAATGGTTGTCCACCTGATGAAAAAGGTGTAATTGCATTAAAAAATTGTGCTGAACACATAAGAATAAATGTGTCCTTTAATTTATAACCTTTTTTTATAGATTTTAAATATAAATGAAGTGACATTGATTGAAAAAAAATGTATAAAATCATAAGAATTAACGCAATTAATAAAAACTTTACATCTACATTTTTAATCGCATCTATTATATTATTAAAATCATCTTTCATTATTAAATACATTATAAGTACTGAAATTAATATTAATATTATTATATTAGTTTTATATTTTTTCATATTATTCTCCTATATTTTCAAATCCAGGCATATCTTTTCCAGATAAAAATTCTAAAGACGCTCCTCCACCTGTTGAAATGTGATAAAAAGAATTTTTATACCCAAACTTTATAGCGGCTGATGCTGAATCTCCACCACCTATTATAACTTTTGCACTACTATTCTTTAATGACTTTAATACTTCTTTTGTACCATATGAAAAGTTATCATATTCAAATGCACCTGCAGGACCATTTAAAAATACTGTTTTAGTTTGTTTTAAAACATTATCTATATTTTCTATTGTTTTTGGACCTATATCAAATGCTATATCATCATTAGTAATTTCAGTAATATTTTTTAAAGTTTTACTATTACTATCAATCTTATCAGATACATACACATCTACAGGTAAAATTATTTTATTTGAATATTTATTTAGTAAATTCTTTGAATATTCAATATTTTCTTCATCAACAAGTGATTTACCAACATTCATTCCTTTTGCTTTTAAGAATGTAAATGCCATTGCTCCTACTATTATAATATTGTCTACTTTTTCTATTAAATTAGATATAATACCAATTTTATCAGATACTTTTGCACCACCCAATATAATACAAAAAGGTTTTTCTGGATTATTTAATAAAATACTTAATTTATTAATTTCTTCTTCCACTAAAAATCCAACTGCGCTCTCTAAATATTTTGATACACCAGTAGTAGATGCTGCTCTTCTATGTGATACACCAAATGCATCATTAATATAAACATCTGCAAGTGTTGCATAGAATTTCGAAAGTTCTTCATCATTGTTACTTTCCTTTTTACCATCTAAATCAAAATATCTTACATTTTCAAGCATTACAATTTTATTATTTTGAACTACATTTCTAATATCTTCATCATATGTACAAAAATACACTTTTTCACCTAATAAATCTGATAGTCTATCACAAACTATTTTTAAAGAATTTTTCCTTTTATCTTCTTCATTTTTTATTCTTCCTAAATGTGACATTATTATTACATGTTTTGCGTGATTTAATGCATAATTAATTGTTTTTAAACTTTTAACTATCCTATTATCATCTTCTATTTTACCATCTTTTATTGGTACATTTAAATCACACCTAATTAATACTGTTTTATTTTTTATATCTGTATCTTTTATTGTTTTCATTTTCTACCCTCTTACAGAAATTATAACACATAAATATAGAAAAAAAAAGAACCATATAGATTCTTTAATTTACCTTTATAGTACATTTTGCTGTTTTACCATTTGATGAAGTGGCTGTTATTATAGTTGTACCAGAAGATACTCCAGTTACTACACCATTTGATGAAATAGTTGCAACACTTGGATTTGATGAAGAATAACTAATTGTTTTATTTGTTGCATTTCCAGGATATATAGTAACTTTTATTTGTACAGTTTGAGATATATTTATTGTTCTATTATTTGGAGTTATTCTAAGACTACTAATTTGTATTGTAGTATTAGTATCAGGAAGTGTATTACCACAATTTTTAACTGTAAATTGTTTTGTTGCTTCAGCATAATTTCCTGCATTATCTGATACACTATAATATATTGTATATACTCCAGGTGTATTTATAACATCAGTATCACCTGATATATTTACTTTTGATGTAATTATTCCATCAATATTATCTCTAGCAACAAATCCATAAGGACCTGTAGTACTAGTATTTACGCTATTACCTGCGCATATTGTTTGATAAAGACTATTGTCATTAAATGTTATTATTGGTGATGTTGTATCTATTGTTGGTATATTTGTATTATTATTATTATTATTGTTATTGTTATTATTATTTGGTTTTTCAGATGGTGTTTCTATAGGGGTTTCTTCCTTTTTTTCATTTACTACTACTTTTCTTTCAACACTAGACTTATTACCTGCTTTATCTTGTACTGTATATTTTATAGTATATTCACCAGCCTTTGTAGTATCAACTTTACCTGATATTTTTATTTTATTAGTAATATCACCGTCAACATTATCCATAGCAACAGCTCCAAGTTCATTATAACTATCGCCAACATTAATATTAATTGTAGCATCGCCAAATAATTCTATTGAAGGTTTTTCAGTATCATTTTGAGTTTGAGTTTCTTCTGTATTTTTCTTATTACTATCTGGTTTTGTTCCATAACCTTTAGTAGTATATATTTTTTTACAAGTTATATATGCCTTATATGTAATATTTGTACTTATTTTACCCTCATCTTCTTTAGTTATTTTTGAATCTTCACTATCACCTTCTGATAAATCAGGATTCATTTGCTCTTCTAAATCAATAGTATTATCTTTCAAAGCTTCTGCTATTACATATCCATCACAATTAGATGATTTTTTATTAATAACTAATTTTTGTTTTAAGATATCAGTTATATTTATTTCTCTCCATTCATATTCCTTTAATTTAATTTTTTCTTTTAACAAATAGTTTGGAGCAGCATATTCTAATTGTTTTTCAAATTTTGCATAATCCTTCTTTACATTATTTTTATGTATTAAAATACCTGCAACAGTTGCACCAATTGCAAGAATTATTACAACAATAGTTATTATTTTTCCTTTAGTTAACCATTTTGTCTCTTCCATATATATCCTCCATATTCATAAGTATATTATAGCATATAAAGAAAAAATAAGTAAACCATTTTACTTATTTTAATATTCACTATAATTAACCGTCATATATCTATTACCACATTTTATATAAGCTCTATATTCTATATTATAATCATCTGTAGATATATCTTTTTCATTTGAAACTAATACATATCCATTACATTTATCTTTTAAATCATTATATATTAAATTATTTTTAGCAAGTTCACTCATGTTAATTCTTTTTTCTTCGCCTTCATCAATATCCATATTTTTTATAATAAAATAATTTTGAGCACCAGTTACAAGCTCATTTTCAAATGACTTATATTTATCATCACTTTTATTTTTTCCAACCATAATCGCAATTACTGTACCAATTACTGCAAAAAGTATAATACTCGCAAGTAATACCATACCGCGAGTTATAACACCTCTACTATTCATTATCTTCACTCTCTTCTTTATTTTCTTTTGTTTCTTCATTTTTATCAGTAACAGGATTCATAACAATTGTTTCTTCTTTTTCATAACCATATGAGAAATCTTTTAATTCAGATGTATTTGGAACACCAACTTCATCTACATCTAATATACTTGCTTCAGGTTCACTATTAGCTTTGATTTTATTTTTGTTTTTTGAAACAACTATTAAAACAATAATTAATATGATTAAAATTACAAAAATTATACCTGCTATTATTAATTTATTTAACATCTTTACATCACCTATAATAATATTACATCATTTTTTTATTTTTATCAATATCTCATAATTTATAAGATAAACATTTTTACTATAAAATTAAAAATATATATTTTTTTAAGGGAATTAACATAAAAAAAAGAGAATATAATTATAGGAGGTGATTTTTATTAATTTTAATGGCAATATAAGTGGTTTTAAAAATGAATATGATATATGTAATGAATTAAACAATAAAAAGGTACATGAGTTGAACCCAATGTATAGAGCATTCATAGAAGATTTGTACAGAAATGTTAATGAAAATGATATACTAAAATGTATAGTTGATCATACAAAAAAGAAATATGATATCATAATTGAAAAGAATAAAATCAAAAAGAAAATAAGTATAAAAAAAGGAATAAAAAATTCTGTACATGTTGAAGGAATATCAAGTTTTATACATTTTCTTATTGAAAATAATATTAGTAGAAATTCAGTTATTGAATATCTAAAATATCATTATGCAGACGGAACAATAAACGGTTCTGGAATAAATAGATTATCAGCAAATGAATATAAGCAAGCAAATCAAGAAGAAATAGATAATTTGAATAAAGAATTAAATAAAAAACAAATTTTATTAAAAGCCATTTATAGATTCGTTATAAGTGGAAAATTGAGTGATAAAAATATAGATGCGATAATATTTGGGACAAAAAATGATTTTCTGTGGATAAAAAAAGAAGACATTATAAATATTATTTTATCTAAAAAAGATGTATATTCTACAGGAGTACATTTTGGACCTTTAAGTATTCAGCCCATGGATAGATGTTTAAATCATAATGAAAAGTATGAGAAAAAAAGATTTTGTGTGCAAGTTAAATGGTATAACCTCGCCGATGATATAATCGAATGCATGAATAATAAAGTAAAAGATACTATCAAAGATTAGCATTTTTTCTATAAAATAATTTTTTATTTTTAACTTCCAAACTGACTACGGAAAAAAAGTATAAAAAAAACAGACCTTTTTATAGTCTGTAAAATTCATATGGAGCGGGTGTCGTAGGTATCTACAACTTTTTTTCAATATACGAATAGATACACAAATATCAATCATTTAATAAAATATACCATAAAACTATATGAATTTCAATAAATTCCTTTAAAAATCAACAAAAAAGTGATATAATAATAATAACAAATTGTTGGTGGTTAATATGCTAAAAAAAATAGAATATACAAAGAATAATTTACTTAATAAAAAAATTGAAAATATTTTTATGTGTCCTATATGCTATAATGATATTAAAATTCATAATAATTCTTTAATTTGTAAAAATGGTCATTGCTACGATATTTCAAAAAAAGGATATTTTACGTTATTAAAGAAAAATAAATTAAGAATTGATAATATTTATGATATAAATTTATTCAAAAACAGGATGGAATTTATAAAAAAAGGATATTATTATGAATTACACAAATTAATATCAAAGATAATTATAGAAAAAGATAATTCACAAATAATAGTTGATATGGGATGTGGCGATGGCACACATGATAATATAATTTTAAATTTAATAGATAATAATCAAACTTTTATTATAGGTGCAGATATATCTAAAGTTGGGATTGAATGTGCTACAGATTATGTTAATAATAACTTTGTTCCTTTAGTTGCGGATTTAAATTATATACCATTAAAAGATAAAAGTGTTGATATTATATTAAATATTCTATCACCATCTAACGAAAAAGAAATGAATAGAATATTAAAGCAAGACGGAATTATAATTAAAGTAACCCCCAAAAAAGAATATTTATGCGAATTAAGAGAACTTTTACATATTAAAGAATATGAAAATGAATCACAAATTGAAAAAAATATAGATAAAAATTACATTATATTAAAAAAATATACAATAAATGAAAAAAAAGCATTAAATGACCAAACAATGTTAAATTTGATCAATATGACACCTTTATCAAAAAATTATAGTTGTGATAAAAAAATTAGTAAAATTACAATTGCCTTAAATATTTATGTATTGAAAGTAAGGAAAAAATATGAATAATTATGATGAAATAAAAAAACTATATGATAATAGTGTTATTTATAATAATGAATTTATAAATTACGATGATGATTTTTCTTTTTGGACTTATTGGATAAAAAAAATAAACCCAAAAAAAGTTTTGGAAATTGGCATTGGAAATGGAAGATTAATAAAACTGCTTTCGAATACTGTTTTGCAATATGATGGTTTAGATATTTCAAAAAATATAATTCACGACTTTCTTAAAAATAATAGTTGGTATAAAGGAAATTTGTTTAATCAGGATATGAAAAATATAAATCTTAATACTATATATGATTTAATTATATTGCCTTTTAATACTTTTTGTTATTTATATACATTAGATGATTTAAAACTTTTTTTACAGGAATTAAAAAAATTAGCAATGATAATACGATAATTGTAATTGATATTATTAATCCAAAAATAAATGATATAGTTGATCATAAAAAATATAAATTATGTGGGTGCCTTACTATTAATAATAATATGTGTAAATTGTATGAAAAACATCATTATGATTATGCTACACAAGTAGTTAATTATTCGAAAAAGTATGTTTTACCTAATGGCATAATAAAAAAATTTAATTTGCCAGTAAGAATATTTTTTCATCAAGAGTTAATAAATTTATTTAATTTATTCGATTTTGAAATTATTAACATGTTAGGAGATTATAATAATGAAAATTATAATTTTGATAGTAGAAAACAAATTGTTTTTATAAAAAAAAGGAGTGATAAAAAATGAAATTATCAAATTATAAAAAGATAGCAGAAAAATTGAAGAAAAAAGATGCAGTTATGGCAAATCAATGCACTTGCAGTAATTGTAATTGTAGATCTGCAAATAATATGGTCAATTTATCTAAATTATATAAAGAAAAATTATCTAATGCTTAATATATGAATTCAGATATTGATTGATTAAAAAGATGATTAGATTTCTATATCATAATCATCTTTTTCTTTGATTGAATCGTGTTTTTTGCTGAATTTATATGTTTCATTTAATTCTTTAATTGTGTCGTCTTCAATAACACCGTGTTCGTATAAATCTCTTGAAAAATCACGATATTTATCCCTATCTTTTTTATTAAATAATCTATTTTTTATAAACTTAATAAGTCTTATAAATTTATTTTTAAAATAATGAAGTTCTTCAAATAAAGAATTGTTTTCTTCTTTAAGTTCATTAATTTCATTGTCTTTTTTTATATTTTTTTCAATAAGACTTTTAACTCTTAATTCTAATGCTTCATTATTTTCGGTAAGTATTTTTATTTTCTTGTTGTTCTCTTTAATATTTGAATCAACATTGGTAAGAGTTGTTGATAATTTTTGAATATTTTTATATTCTTTATTTGTATTTTCTACTTGGCTGATAAAACTATTGATTTTATCTTTACATTCTTGAGTTATAACATATTTATCTTTTCTACCAAATGCTAATTTTAAATTATTAACAATATCTTTTGCTTCTTTTGTACCATTATCTAGTAGAGCAGATTGTTGTTTGGCTTTATTTAGACTTTCTTGATTTTTTTCAAGTTGTTCTTTCATTTCTAAATAATTATCCATTTCAGTGATATGATAATCGTAATTTCTACCTTTTTTCTTACCTTTTAAAGTGTTAGTTAGGTTATACTCTTTATTAAAAGATTCAATACATAAGGTACGCATTTTATCTTGTAATTTTCTTAAACTTTCTTTTGTAAATACATCTGATTTACCAACTTGTTTTTTCATACCATTTTTATTATTAAATTTTATAGGGACACCTACGATATGCAAGTGTGGGCTTGTTTCATCATAATGAATAATAGCACTTGCTATCTTAAAAGTAGGTAATATAATTTCTAAATCTTCAACTTGCTTTTTATAAACATTTGTCATTTTTCTTTTAAACTTATCATCTTTTGTATCCCAATACTTTTTATCCCCAAGTTCAATTATTATTTCACAGGCTAAATCATTTTTCTCATTATTACTTATATGAGTAAAATAATCTTTGATTTTTCTATCATCTCTTATTTGCTTTAGGTTATATTCTTCTTTTGCTTCATCAAATTCTTCTTTATATAATTTTTTTACATCATCAACTAATGATGAACTACCTTTAATAATTTCAATATCATTTTGATTGTTATCATACTTTCTATAATTATGTTTATCTACTTTCGTTAAACCTGCTGAATTTTGTATGGCATTATTTGATAGAGAAGTAGAACCACTTCGATTAGATTTAGCACAACTTCTTGATGTGTTTCTTTTATTTTTATCACTACCTAAATGAAAAGAATATGCTAGTTCTATAATAATCACGCTCCTTTATTAAAATATAATTTGGCTTGATTTAGTGTTTCAAAAAATTCTTGACCCATCATAGTTCCCATATTATCAATATAGGTACAAACAATATAATGTAGTTCACAGTTTTCGGCATACACTAAATATAAGTCTTTTTTCTTATCTAATAATTTACACTTTCCATATTTTAAGTTATAAAATTCTTTCTTCATAAATAATCAATTCCTTTGTTTTTTTAGAGATATATTTTGGCTTTGACAAAATATTTAACCCCCTAGGTATTTTGTCATACTAACAAAATAACCTCGTGGGCTAGGGATTCCCTAGAACCCTTTTATGACTTATTCCATAATGTTTTAAAACTTCGTAATAAAACAAAATTACATAAGTCTTATAAAATGCTATCGCCACTTTCATTGCTAAGCAACAAAACGTGCCACGCATTTTATTCTTCTTCATACAACAATTCTTTCTTTACAGGTTTTACTCCAATTTCAATAGGAACAGGTTCTTTCGTATAAATAACACAATCATTAGTTTCATCAGGTATATAATCAAAAGCAGTGTTTATATCTTGCATTTGAAACTCATCTTCACCACGAATATAAATAATTCCATATTTGTATTCTTTCATTTTTATATCAGGATCTATTTTTGCATAATCTTCCATAGGGAATACTCTGACTATTGCTCTGTCATCATGGATAAAGTTAAAATAGAATATTCTATCTTCTACATAATAAGTTGCTTCTTCAAAACCAACATCATAATATTGTCTTAATCTCATTATATGTTTACCAATTTCTTTTTCAGGTAAGTAATTACTAAACCTTATTTGACCTACAATATTACCAAAAATAACAGGTGTCTTAACATCAATATAACCAGCATCAAATAATTCATTACAAGGCTTACATATTGATTCTCTAAAATTGATATTATCTACATAAATATAATTATTAAGAATACCTAATTTAATATCATCAACATATTTCATAATAAGTTCTGATTTTTCTTCTCTTGTATAATCTTTCCAAGTTTTAGTTCTTTCTTTATATTCCTTTTCTAATTTAACTTTATTTATATAATCAATATCTCTTTTTAGTAAAATATCTTGTGGGGTAAAATTAAGAATTTCACAAGAGGTTGCTTCATCAAGTTCATTTTGTAATTTTTCAAGAGCAGATTCAACTAACTTTCTTTCATCGTTATATTCTTCTAAACTAAATACACCATTAATATAGGCTCTTTTAATTCTTTCTAATTTGTCATTTTGTTTATTGATATCTTTCTTTAATTCTTCTTGTGGTTCATCAAATTTTTGCTTAATCATTGGTAAGAAGAACTGATTTACTACTGAATCGTATTCTACAAGTTCATTTACAAAATCATTAAAATATTCCTCAACTAAACTTTCCTTAAAGTTTATCTTACAATCATGGCAGTAATAGTAATAATAAATATTGCCATTTTTCTTTTGAGTTGCTTTACCACCTAAAATTCTATTACATTTAGGACACCTTAATTTTTGTAAGAATAGATATGTTAAAGTTCTTTGATAACTTTTAGAATTCTTTTTCTTTTGAACTTGGCATTCTTCCCACATTTCTTTACTAACAATAGGTTCAACAACATTTTCATAATAAGTAGGATGTTTCGTCCTTTTACCATGAACAAAATCACCTTTGTATATTTCATTTTCTAAAATTGCAACAATAGAAGAATCTCTCCAATTT
The DNA here is from genome assembly GCA_900546245.1 of uncultured Mycoplasmatota bacterium. GTDB lineage: Bacteria > Bacillota_I > Bacilli_A > RF39 > UBA660 > CAG-433. Next base: position 16,873 of record URBY01000019.1, read on the forward strand.
GTTTTACCCAATACTTGTTCTTTATTAAATAGTGTACTTATCTTTTGATATGACATTCCTTTATGATAAAGTTCAAATATTCTTATGACAACATCTTTTGTTAAATGGTCTATAACTAATTTTTTATTTTCATGTTTATAACCGAGTGGTGCTTGATGTGGTATGTGTCCTTGTTTAATAGCACCAGCTAAACCAACCTTAGTTCTTTCACTTGTTCTTTCTATTTCTTGTTGTGATACACTCATTAATATTCTTGAAACCATTTTGCCATTAGCATTAGTAGTATTAATATCATCATTAACACAATCAAGATAAGCGTCGTTTTCTTCTAGAAATCTCATAAGTTCTTCCCAGTCAAAAATACTTCTTGTTATTCTATCTTGTTTTAAAGCAATTATAGTGTTTATTTTCTTTGATTTAATATCTTCTTTAAGTCTTTCAAATTCAGGCCTATAATTGCCTGTTTTAGCACTTATACCAGCATCAGTATAATAGTCTTTAATAACAAAGCCCTTGAATTTACAATATGCCTCTAATCTTTCTTTTTGTTCTGGCAAACTAAAACCTTCCCGTGCTTGATCTTCAGTTGATACTCTCATATATAGACCACAAACTTTTTTTACATCATCCAATTATCATCATCTCCTTTACTAAAAAAGAGCGAAGCAGTACAACTAGGCTTATTTCTACTACTTCACCCATAAATAAATCAGATATAAGTTTTTCTAATCTAATTATAAACTATTTAGGGCAAAATTACTAGTTGATACGCTTTAAATAATCTTCTAATTCATTGATTTTAATTTTATTACCAAAGTTTTTAATATAAACATCATTAGAATAATTAAAAACAAGAAACATTGTATTATTGATAATTACTTTGTGAGGTTCGACATAAGCCAAATTAGATTTATCAATTTTTCTAATACTTCCATTTATAAATGTAGGAGTAGTATTACAAAAATCACAAATAAATTCTAACTTCTTTTTAAGTGATTCATCAATAGGTATTTCTTGTTTGATAATATTAATCATAAACACCATCCTTTCCTTAGGATGATTTTTTTGTAAAACACAAAAAAATCAATCTTTCGATTGATTCTATATATCAAGTTCAAACCAAATAGTTCGAACAGATTCGTCAATGGAGCAGGTGAGGAGAATCGAACTCCCGTAGTCAGCTTGGAAGGCTGAGGTTCTACCATTAAACTACACCTGCGCTAAAAACAAGTACTCTTTAAGTATACTTATTTTTATTTTCTTTGTCAAGTATCATTTGCAAGTTTTTAATATTTTCTGCTTAATTTTTCATCTTTATCTTTTTTTTTCATTGAGTATCAAACCTAAATATTTAACGTTAATAGGCTTAGGTCCCTCTAATAATTTAATTGTGTTTAATACTTTGTCTCTATTTTTTTGTAAAGTACATAAATTTTTTGTCAAATTATATATATCTCTTTTCACCTTTGGATTTGTTATAAATAATTCCCAATTTTCATACATATAGCCTTTAAAATATTCATTTGGTGTCTCTTTCATTATTTGATAATCCTCTTCATACATTGAAATTAGACGATCTATCTCGTTTATTTTTTTTATACAATTTGAATCGTTTTTTATTAATTCTAATTTGTCTTTTTCTCTCTTTAACATATGAAGTCTATTAATCAAAAAGGTTCTTGTTTCAAGACAAACTTTCTTATATGCTGAATCATTTTTTACTATAATCTCATTATAATCTAAAGTTTTTCCTTTTAATTCATTATCTATAATATTCCTTATATTTTTTCTTTTAATAGAAATTTCAGAATTAATTTCATCTATTTGCTTATAAGACTTTTCAATCAATTCATCTCTTGTTTTCTTATCTAATTCTATTTTCATAATGTTTCTTACCCCCAAACACACTAAAGTTGTACAATATATTATACAACAAAAAATAAATTTTTAAACCTAAATTTTGAATTTTATTCATTTTTTATTAAAGAAAGTGCAACTTTTCCTTTATCTAAGAACACCTCATCAACATAACAAGTTACAATATCACCAACATTTAACACTTCTGATGGATGTTTTATATACCTATCTGTAATCTTTGAAATATGAACAAGTCCATCATTTTTAATTCCAATATCAATAAATGCACCAAAGTCTACTACATTTCTAACTGTACCTTCTAGTTCCATTCCTTTTTTTAAATCTTCTATATGTAGAACATCACTTTTTAAAATAGGTTTATCAAAATCATCTCTTGGATCTCTATTAGGTTTCTTAAGTGAATTTATAATATCCTCAAGTGTATAAATATCTATATCAAGTTTTTTAGAATAATCATCTATATTAATATTATCTAATTTTAATATAAGGTCTTCTGTTCCAAGACTATCATAATTCATACCAATACTTTCAAGAAGTTTAGTTGTTTTATCATAACTTTCAGGATGAATACTTGTTTTATCAAGTGGATTAGATCCATCTAGTACTCTCATAAATCCTATTGATTGTTCATATACTTTAGCACTTAATATCTTATTATCTATAAGTTCATTTCTAGAATTAAATCTACCATTTTTATTTCTAAAATCTATTATTTTTTCAATAGATTTTTTGGTTAACCCTGATATATATTTAAGTATTGATGCACTAGCTGTATTTATATTAACACCAACATTATTAACTGATTTACTAACAACAAAGTCAAGTGCTTCATTTAGATTTTTTTCTTTTACATCATGTTGATATTGTCCAACACCTATTGACTTCGAATCAATTTTAACAAGTTCACTAAGTGGATCTTGAAGTCTTCTTGCAATCGATATTGCACTTCTTTCTTCAACGTGTAAATTAGGAAATTCTTCTATTGCAAGTTTACTTGCTGAATATACGCTCGCACCCGCTTCATTAACTATAATATAGCTTACACTTCTTTTTGCGTCTTTTATAACATTTGCGATAAATGTTTCACTTTCTCTTGATGCAGTACCATTACCAATTGCTATTACATCAATATTATATTTATCTATTAAATCAAGTACAATTTTTTTGCTGCCTTCAAAATCATTTTTAGGTTCATGAGGATATATTACCTTTATATCAAGCATTTGACCAGTATAATCTATAACAGCTAATTTACAACCTGTTCTATATGCTGGATCTAAACCTAATATCATTTTATCCTTCATTGGAGGAGTAAGTAAATAATTTTCTAAGTTTTTAGCAAATACTTCTATTGCTCCTTCTTCACTTTTTTCAGTAAGTTCACTTCTAATTTCTCTTTCAACACTTGGTCCAATTAATCTTTTATATGAATCAACTATTGCATCTTTTACATATACTGCACATTCTGAATTCTCATCTTTTATAAGTTTTTTCTCTAAATAATTATAAATATATTCTTTATTATATTCTAATGAAACACTTAGTACTCCCTCTTTTTCTCCTCTATTTACAGCAAGTACTCTATGTGGTTTTATATACTTAACGTCTTCAGAATAATCATAATACATTTCATAAACTTTTTTCTCATCAACAGCATTTTTCTTTTTCTTAGTAACTATTTTAGAGTTATTATATATATCATTTCTTATCCATTTTCTATAATAAGCATTATCACTTATATACTCTGCAATTATGTATTTAGCTCCCTCAATAGCGTCTTCTTTAGTTTTAACATTATCATTTAAGAATTTATCCACAGCATAAAGTTCTTTTGGAAAACTTAATATAATTTTTGCTAAACCTTCAAGACCGTTTTTAATTGCTTCTGTTGCTTTTGTTTTTTTCTTTTCCTTATATGGTCTATATAAATCTTCTACTTCTACTAATTTTGAAGCATTCATTACCTCTGTTTTTATTTTATCTGTTAATAAACCTTTTTCATCTATTAATCTTATAACATCTTCTTTTCTTTTTAATAAGTTAACTTGATATTCATAAACTTCACTAATTGATCTTATTTGTTCTTCATCTAGATTACCAGTTACTTCTTTTCTATATCTTGCGATAAATGGTATTGTATTACCATCTTCTAACATTTTTAATGTACTTTTTACTTGTTCTACTCTAATATTTAGTTCAAGCGCAATTTGTTTAATTATATCTTCATTCATTTTTTACATCCTCTTTATTTACAATATTTTTTATTCAACATATAAATTATACCATATAAATATTATTTTTTTACACCTAATGTCACAGATGAACTACCTAGTTTACTATTAATATTATCAACTAGTTTCTGTAATTGTTCTTCTTTATAACTATCATTATTTTTATCAAACATAGATAGCTGCACACTATTTGTACTTGTAAAATCAGTTGCTCTAAGTCCTATTAATCTTACTGGTTCTTTGTCCCAAAACTCATTAAATAATTCTTTTGCTTTCTCATATATATCGTTTGTTAAACAAAATGAATTTGTATACTTTTTTTGATGATTTACTGTTTTAAATTCATAATTTCTAATAGTTACCATTAATGTAGAAGCATATACTTCTTTTTTTCTAAGTGAATATGAAATATCCTTTGCAAAATTATAAAGATATGAATAAATTTCATCTATATTATCTGAATCATCTATAAGAGTTCTAGAATACCCTATCCCTTTTCTTTCTTCATAAAGATTTTCAACTTTACTATCATCTATACCATTTGCGTATTCATAAAGCATCTTACCAATTCCTTTTAAATTACGAACAATCATATTATAATCCGCACACGCAAGATCTTTAATAGTATTTATATTAAGTTCTCTTAATTTTTTACATGATGATTTACCAGCCATAAATAACTCCGATATATCTAAATTCCATACCTTGTCTTTAAATTCATATTCATATAATGTATGAACTTTATTAGGTTTTTCAAAATCTGATGCCATTTTAGCGCATAATTTATTATTACCTATACCAACATTAACGGTAAAACCAAATCTTTTATATATTTCATCTTTTAACTTATAAGCAAACTTTACTTCATCACCATATATTCTTTTCATAGATGTATATTCTATAAAGCATTCATCTATTGAATATTGTTGAAATTCTGGAAATAATTTCTTTAAAAAATCCATCATTGATTTTGATTTTTGATAATAATAATTATAATCTGGTTTTACTACTATTAAATCTTTATATTTTCTTCTTGCCTCATATAAATTAATTGGTGCTTT
>URBY01000020.1 GCA_900546245.1 uncultured Mycoplasmatota bacterium
GAAAAACTATAACATATGGAACAGTACCAGGTAAAGAATTAAAATCAGGAGATGCGTTTGATTGTGACGTAAATGGAGATGGAACATATGATAATAAAACAGAAAGATTTTATTATGTAACAGATATGGATGATAGTACAGCAGTATTAATATATTATAATAATGTATCAAAAGGAAAACCAAGTAATAGTACAACGTATGCATATGATAGTTCAGGAGAAAACTGGCATGGACCAAGAACAGCGATAGAAGAGTTACCAAGTACAAGTGAATGGAGAAATGTAAGTTTAACAAGTAACGTAAGAAGTATAATTGCACAAGATGGAACAAATCAAACGACAGGAGGACCATTACCAGATCGTTTCAGTTATACAGGAAAAGCAGCAAGATTACTTACAATACAGGAAGTTAGAAAAGCAACAGGAAACAAAGATATACCAACATGGCAAGATGGAGAGCTTGATAAATGTAATTATTTAATGGAAAATACAAAGTATTCAAATGATAGTATAGGAAACTATGGATATTGGTTAGAGAACCCTGATTCTGGTAATTCTGACCGTGCTTGGCGTGTGCACGGCAACCACCGTTATGTCTACAACGGCACTGTTTCGTTTGCTGGAGACCTTGGTGTTCGTCCTGCCATTGAAGTTCTAAAATCTAATATAGAATATTAAATAAATCTTAGAGAATTTATAGGAAACTATAGATTCTTTTATTGTTTTTATTTTAATAAAATGTTAAAATTATTATACGAGGTAGGTTTATGAAAGTAGTAGTTCAAAGGGTATTAAATTCTAGTGTTGTTATTGATGATAAATATGAAGAAAAAATTAATAAAGGTTTAATGATATTACTTGGAATGACATATAATGATGGTATAGAAGATATAGATTATTTAATAAATAAAATATTAAATTTAAGAATTTTTGAAAAAGATAATAAAATGAATTTAAGTGTAAAAGATATTAATGGAGATATTTTGTTGATTCCTCAGTTTACTTTATATGCAAATCCATATGATGGGAATAGACCTTCATTTAATGATGTATTAGATAAAGAAGAAGCAGAAGAATTATTTTGTATATTTAAAGAGAAAATCAGCAGTATTTATAATAGTGTTAAATTTGGTAAGTTTGGTTCAGATATGAAGGTATCTCTTATTAATGATGGACCTATTACAATAATAATAGAATCTAAAGAGAAGGTGAAAAAATGAAAAGAATAAATTATAAATTATTAAATACTTTAATTTTATTAACTATAGTTTATGTACTTTTTTTATTAAGAGATTTATGGGGTGGTGTATTTTTTAAAGTACTTGCAATATTAAAGCCATTTATAATAGCATTTGTAATTGCGTATGCTTTTTATCCATTTTTAAAATTTCTTGAAAATAAAAAATGGCCAAAGGGTCTCGCAGTAACTTTTATTGTTTTGCTTACAGTGCTTTTCCTAGGATTTATAGTATACTCACTTATTCCAGTATTTAGTGAACAATTAGTATCATTCTTTTCTAGTATTATAACTTTTGTTACTGATTTTGGAAGTAAATTTGATATAGATATTAGTCCAATAAAAACAAATTTATATGATATATTTAATAAAGTTTCTGCTAATATAGGAAAATATATATCAGATGGAGCATTAAATTTACTTAATGCATCAATAAATTTTATAAGTAATTTTATAATTGTATTTGTATGTTATATATATTTCCTTGCTGATATGGAAAATATTAGAGATAATGTTAAAGAATATTATTTAAAGAAAAAGAAAAAAACATTTAAGTTAATTGAGAAGGTTGATTATGAAACAACACAGTATTTTAGGGGATTATGTCTTACTTTAGTTATTCAATTCTTTGAGTATACGATTGTTTTCTTACTTATAGGTCATCCAAATTTTCTTCTTCTTGGAATATTATCATCTATTTCTAGTTTAATACCTTATTTTGGAGGATTTATTGTTAATGTTATAGCAATTATGATTGCAGCAGTAGTAAGTCCTAAACTTCTTATATTAACACTTATAGTTGCTATTGTACTTCCTAATATTGATGGATATATAATAAGTCCAAAAGTATATGGTAAGACAAATAATATTTCACCACTTTTAACAATATTTGCTGTATTTGCAGGTGGTGTACTTGGAGGATTTATTGGAATACTTATTGCACTTCCACTTACAATTATATTAAGAACAATTTTCAAGTATTATAAGGGTGATATATCTAAAAAAATAGATGATATAAAAGAAAAAATATAGGAGGTTTTATGGCAAATATAATAACATTTATAAGGATAATAGGAACATTTCCATTAATATTTATGCTTCTAAATAAGGGTATAAATTTAAATTGTTTTATATTATTTGTATTTTTAGGACTAACCGATTTTTTAGATGGTTACTTAGCAAGAAAATATAATAAATGTACCGATTTTGGAAAAATAATTGATGGGATTGCAGATAAATTTTTAATGTTATCTGTAACCATTTGTTTACTTATTAAAAATATTATTCCTTATTGGACATTGTTAATATTTATTAGAGATTTTTTATCATGTGTTTTTGCACTTAGTTATATGAAAAGAACTAAAATAGTTATTAAATCTAATATATTTGGTAAAACTAAAACAACTCTTCATATAATATCTATTTCATTAGTGTTATTACTTGGTAAATGGAATATATTTTCTAGTATTTTACTTATAATTGCTATTTTATTATTTTTACCTGAATGTTTTTATATTTTAAAGTTTTTGAAAAATAGGAAATAATCCTATTTTTTTCTTGAATATATAAAGAATTTGTTGTAATATATAGATAAAGTTGAGGTATGTGTTATGGAAAGATTTAGTTATGCGCTAGAGTTTTACAATAATAAATTTTATGATTTAAACAATGTTAATTTATTTAAAAGAAAGGTAAATGAAGCAGAAAGAATTGAAGAGTTTTTTTCGTCAATAATTCCAAATATTGATTGTGTTAGAATGTATATTTTAAGATCTTATAGATTTAATAAAAAGTATAATTTTAAAAACAGAATAAATTATATAAAAGGATTAATTTTTGCTGATAATGTTATTGATTTTAATGATATAATAGAATTTGAAAGATTATTGGAAGATAAAATTTTAATCGAAGAAAAAAAATCAGTTTGGAAAAATAAAGGTTTTGTTGAAGATACTTTAAATGAAGATTTTTTAGAAGGAGAATTTGAGAATAATGATTTAAATCTTATTGAGTTCTTTAGTAGTTACGTTCCCTCATTTTCTGATGAAGAAGACATTAATAAAGAAAAACTCGAAGAAAATGAAAAAATGGATTCAACAATTTTACAAATGCTATGTGATAATGATGATGATTATGATGATGAATTTGAGGATGCTTCATCTGATTTTGTGCCTATTGGTGCTTGTGAAAAAATAAATCAATTTATAGAAAATAAAGATAAGATAATTAATGAAATTATTGAAAGAAAAAGTATAGATGTAAAAAGTGAAAAAATGGTAAGAAAAGGTATTAAAGATTGGCTTGATTTTTCTATTAATTCTATTCAAAATTTATATAATTTAAAAATTAAGTCATTAAAACTAAAAGATGAAAACATTTCTAAATATCTGTAATATATGATATAATTTTAAGTGGTAGGTGAAAAATATGATACAAAAATTAAAAGGTATGTATGATGTATATGGTGATTTAGCAAAAAAACATGATTATGTAAAAAAATTATTTCAAGCAGTATGTGAAAGTTATAATTATTCTTACATAGAAACACCATTAATTGAAAGAAGTGAATTATTTCATAGGGGTGTTGGTGAAACAACTGATATAGTTACAAAAGAAACATATGATTTTGTAGATAGAGGTGGAAGAAATAACACTTTAAGACCAGAGGGTACTGCAGGTGTAGCAAGATCTATAATAGAAAATAAACTTTATAATACTCTTCCTCTTAAATTATGGTATTATGGTTCTATGTTTAGGTATGAAAGACCACAAAAAGGTAGATATAGAGAACTTAGACAAATGGGTATTGAAAGTTATGGATCTAATAATCCTATAATGGATGCTGAAGTTATATCACTTGGTATTAATTTTTTAAGAGAACTTGGTATAAATGCTAAAGTAAAAATAAATTCAATTGGTGGAATTGAAACAAGAAATAAATATAGAGAAGCTTTAATAAAACATTTTGAGGGTAGCATTGATGAATTTTGTAGTGACTGCAAGGAAAGATTACATAAAAATCCTCTTAGAATATTAGATTGCAAGGTGGATTCTAATAATGCACTTATTAAAAATGCACCAAGTATATTAGATTATTTAAATGAAGAAGAAGATAAATATTTTAAAAATGTTTTAGAATATTTAGACCAATTAGAAATAGATTATGAAATTGATAATTCTTTAGTTAGAGGTCTTGATTATTATACAAATACTGTATTTGAATTTATAAGTGAAATAGATGATTTTGGATCTATTGGTGGAGGAGGAAGATATGATAATTTATTATCTTCACTAGATGGGCCTAGTATACCTGCGGTTGGATTTGCATTTGGATTTGATAGAATAGTCGCAACTTTAGATGCACTTAATATTGACCTTGTTAAAGATACTGGTCTTGATGTATATATTTTAACAATTACTGATAAAGAAAATTTTTATGCTCTAGAGCTTGCTCAAAAACTTAGAATGTGTGGTTATAAAGTTGATTTAGATTTAACTGGAAAAAATATGAAAGCTAAGTTTAAAGAATCAGATAGATATAATAGTAAATACATAATTATGGTTGGAGAAGAGGAAGAATTAACTGATGTACTTACTATAAAAGATAATTTAACTAAAGAAGAGAAAAAGATTGAACTAGATAATTTAATAGATTTTCTAGATACAAATATATAATGAGAGTTGAATTAATAGAAAATTATTTAGAAGAATTATTACCCAATCCTAAGTGTGAACTTGAATATTCTAAAGATTATCAACTTTTAATAGCAATAACTCTTAGTGCTCAAACTACTGATAAAAGAGTAAATAAAGTAACAAAAGTATTATTTAATAAATATGATACTTTGGAAAAATTAAGAGATGCTAATATAGATGATTTAAAAAGTATTGTTAGAGAACTTGGTTCATATAATAAGAAAGCACTTTATATAAAAGAGATAGCAAGAATAATAGTAGATGACTATAATGGGATTATGCCAAGAAAAAGAAAAGATTTAGAAAAAATGCCCGGAGTAGGTAGAAAAACAGTTAATGTATTATTTGGTGAACTTGAAATAGAACCTAATATAGCAGTTGACACTCATGTAACAAGGGTTAGTAAAAGACTTGGACTAGCTAAAGAAAATGATGATGTTTACGAAATTGAAATGAAACTTAGAAGAAAATTTAAAAGGGATACATGGAATAAAAGACATAAACAATTAGTTTTGTTTGGCAGATATTATTGTAAAGCAATAAAACCAGAATGTGATACTTGCAAACTTAAAAATATTTGTAAGGAGAAAAATAAAAAATGACATGGATTATGTATGCAGTTTTACCAACATTGATTGATGTTATTATAGTAAAACATAAGAGAAATAAAACTATTAAAAAAATTAAAGAAAACTTAGATGAAAAAGGCTATATTGTAGATGAAAAAGCTAAAAAAAGAATACCAAAATTTGTTATAAAAAATTATTTTAAAGAAGATTATGCTAAGTCAGATTGGGCTTTAGATATTTCGCTTAGTTATTTACCAATAATAAGATTGCTTCTTATTTTTTCAAACATATCTTATTTATGTGGGAATTATGAAGGCGATAATAAAATTTATAAAGTTCTTGAAGATATTACATCTGAATCTGATGATCTTATCAGAATTTTGGAAAAGAATAAATATATAAGTGTAGATAAAGAAAAACAACAATGGATTAATGATAGAGATAATGCACTAAAAGAACTTACAGGTAAATCTGAAGATATTGCCGAGCTTGAAAACAAATATAATAAGGTAAATGATTATACAAGATTAAATATTTCAAATGATATTGATATACTAAAAGCAAAAAGAAAAAAATTAGATGAAATGATTGAATTGAAAAAATCACAAAAAGAAAATGATAATATTCTAGAAAAAGAAATAAAAAAACAAAACAATGATGTTGAACTAGATAATTTATCACTTAAATATACGCCTGATAAAAAGAAGAAAAATTAATTTTGGATAATTATTATCCTTTTTTTTTTATGTTTTATATGCTATAATTAATGAGTATTAATTGAAAGAAGTGAGATAATGAAGAAATACAATAATAATGATTTTAATATTAAAAATGTAGGAGAAAATGTTGAACTTTATGGATGGGCTTCTAAAGTTCGTAATCTTGGAGGACTTATATTTATTGATTTAAGAGATAGAAGTGGTAAAGTACAACTTGTAATTAATCCTGATAATCATTGCTATGAAGAAGCATCAAAAGTAAGAAATGAATATGTTTTAAAAGTAAATGGTGTTATAGAAGAAAGACAATCTAAAAATCCTAATATGGCTACAGGGGAAATAGAGGTAAATGTTAGTTCTCTTGAAATATTAAATGAAGCTGCAACACCTGTATTTGAACTTGATAAAGATGATGCTTTAGAAGATACTAGACTTAAATATAGATATTTAGATTTAAGACGTGATAATATTAAAAATAATCTTATTACAAGACATAAAATAACTATGGCTGCTAGAAAATTCTTATCAGATAATGGTTTTATAGAAGTTGAAACACCAATACTTTCTAAATCAACACCAGAGGGAGCAAGAGACTATTTAGTTCCAAGTAGAGTAAATAAAGGAAGTTTTTATGCTCTTCCACAAAGTCCTCAAATATATAAACAATTACTTATGATTGGTGGAGTTGAAAAATACTTTCAAATTGCAAGATGTTTTCGTGACGAAGATTTAAGAGCAGATCGTCAACCAGAATTTACTCAAATTGATATGGAAATGAGTTTTGTATCAGAAGAAGATGTTATGGATAATACAGAAAAATTATTCCAAACAATATTTAAAGAAGTAAAAGGTTATGATATAAAACTTCCACTTATGAGAATGAAATATGATGACGCGATTAACTTTTATGGATCAGATAAACCTGATTTAAGATTTGATATGAAAATAAATGATGTTACTGAAGTATTCAGTAAATGTGATTTTGAATTATTTAAAAGAGAACTTGAAAGTAATGGTATTATAAATGCAATTGTTGTAAAAAATGCAGCCGATAAATATTCTAGAAAAGATATAGATAAATTAACTGATTTTGTTAAAACATATAAAGCAAATGGTTTATTCTTCTTAAAATATAATAATAGTGAATTTGCAGGTAGTATTGCAAAAATATTAACTGATGAAGTAAAAGAAGAATTAATAAAGAGTTTATGTTTAGAAGAAAATGATTTAATATTTGTAATTGCTGGTAAAAAACTAATTACTAAAACAAGTCTTGGAGCACTTAGATGTAAACTTGCTAGAGATTTAGATTTAATTAAGAAAGGTGATTATAAATTCCTTTGGGTAACTGATTTCCCATCATTTGAATGGAGTGAAGAAGAGAATAGATTTGTTGCATGTCATCATCCATTTACAGCACCTAAAGATGAAGATATAGATAAATTATTAACAGATAAAGAACATTGTTATTCTAAAGCATATGATATTGTTTGTAATGGTTATGAAGCAGGTGGTGGATCTATTCGTATCCATAATGCAGATGTACAAGAAAAAATGTTTGAAGCACTTGAATTAACTAAAGAAGATATTGAAGAAAAATTTGGTTTCTTTGTAAATGCATTTAAATATGGAACTCCTCCTCATGGTGGACTTGCAATTGGTCTTGAAAGACTTACAATGCTTTTATGTGAAACAGATAATATAAAGGATGTAATAGCATTCCCTAAGACATCATCAGCAAGTTGTCTTATGAGTGAAGCACCTAATACTGTTTCAGAAAAACAATTAGAAGAATTAAATATAACTGTGAAGTAGCACATAAATGCTGCTTTTTCTTTGACAATATTTATAACTTATGCTATTATAAATTTACCAAAAAAGGGGGATGGTATTATGAATATTGTTAATGATGAATTTATTTTAGAATTAGAAAAAGATTATGAATATGGTAGATCACATATAAGAGAGTTATGGAATCTATTATTAGAAAAATTTTCTTTTATAGAAAATGATGAGTTAGGCGCCTACGTTCTTGAACAAATAGTAGAGTATAGAAGTTCAAAAAAAGAAAAAAATTATAATAAATTATATTATAAAAAAGTAGGATTACCATTGTCATGTTGTGAAGAATATTTACATTTAGATTCTGATATTAAAAAAATAGTAGAAGCAATATATTCTCCAGTTTATGATAAAATGGAAAAGGATTATCTAAGTGATGAAAGAGAAAAAGATGCTTATAAATTTGTTTATAAAAAAAATCATGAAAAAAATTATTATGTATAAAAAAGTAAAGTTTTGTCAAAAGACTTTATTTTTTTAATATAAACATGTTATAATTAAAGTGCCTATAAAAGGAACAATCAGGTGAACATAAAACCGACTAAATGACGAATAAGGGAATCAGAATTAGTAAACGGTGTTGAATACTTATATTTATATAAGAATCCTAAAGTTTATTATGGGATGCCCACCTGCACAAATGTGTAGGTTTATCGTCCCTGACCTTTTTAGGCATTTTTTTGTGAGGTAAAATATGTTTGATAGATTAGAAAAATTAATTGGGAAAGACAATTTAAACAGGTTACATAATAAAACAGTAGCAGTTATAGGAGTAGGTGGTGTTGGTGGATATGTACTTGAAACTTTAGTAAGAAATGGTATAGAAAATATTATAATAGTCGATGCGGATACTATAGATATAACAAATAAAAATAGACAAATAATTGCTCTTGATTCAAACTTAAATATGAAGAAAGTAGATGCTTTTGAAAAGAGAATAAAAGATATAAATCCTAAATGTAACGTAACCAAATATGATATATTTTTAAATGAAGAAACTAAAAAAATATTATTTAATAATAAAATAGATTATTTAGTAGATTCATGTGATACAGTAACAACTAAAATAATGCTTATTAGAGAATGCTTAAATAGAAATATTAAATTTATTTCAAGTATGGGAACAGGTAATAAATTTGATCCAACTAAATTGAAAATAATGGACTTAAAAAAAACAAGTTATGATCCACTTGCTAAAGTAATAAGACATGAAATAAATAAACTAAATATAACTGATAATATAACAGTATTATCTAGTACAGAAATGCCTGTTAAAACGGGAATTAGAACACCGGCATCTTATAGTGTAGTACCAAATACTGCAGGTATATTAATTGCTGATTATATTCTAAAAGATATATTAAATGATTCTATAATAAATTTGTAATCATTTGTCGAAAGTATTTATAAACTTAATTTAATGTGATATATTGTTTCCTGTAGAAAAAAAGGGAGAAATATATGATTGAATTAGAGGAAAACATAAAAAAACTTAAATACTACATTGATAAAAATAAAATTAGTGAAGCATATGATATGATTTATAAAATCGAATTAGGAAATTTATGCAATATAAGTTATAGAAATAGTTGCAAATTTAAATATTTAAAAAACAAATTAAATGAAAAGATGATATTTAGAAATATGAATTTACTTTCAAGAAAAAAATATGAAAGCAATTTAAATAAACTAACTTTATATCTAGCATATGATAGATATGATAAAGCATTAAAATATTGTCAAAAATTTTATAATGATACTAATATGCCAATATTTAAATATTATTTAGGATATATATATTTTATGAATGGTTCATATGAAGATGCAACTAAAATACTACTAGAATATATGGAAGAAGGATCTGAAAAATATTTTGAAAGTGTTAAAATGTTAAAAATAATGAACAAAAATGTTGAAAAATATTTAATATATAATTAAAAGGAACAATTACTTACTTTGTTCCTTTATTTTTTTAATTCTTTGATCTATAAGTGCTAAATTTTGTTCATATTTACTAGTTAATTTAGGCTTATAATATATTTTATTTATTAAATTATCTGGCATGTATTGTTGAACTACGAAACTACCTTTATAATCATGAGGATATTTATAAATAGTAGAATCTATTCTAATTGTTTCTGGAATAGGGTAGTTATTACCACTTTCAATATCTTTAATTGCATCATGTAGTGCGCTATATGCACTATTTGATTTAGGAGATAATGCCATTTCTGTAATTGTAACAGATAAAGGAATCATTGCTTCTGGCATTCCAACTCTTTCACAAGCATTAATGCAGGCATCAACTTTAGGACCCATTGATGGATTAGCAAGTCCAATATCTTCATAAGCAATAACTGTCATTCTTCTATAAATACTATCTAAATCTTCAATTACAAGAAGTCTTGCAAGATAATGTAATGCTGCATTTACGTCTGAACCTCTAATTGATTTTTGAAATGCACTAAGTAAATCATAATGACCTGTTTCATCTTTATCAGCAAATAATGCAGGTTTATTATTTATTTTAGTTACAACATCCATAGTTATATTTTTATCACTAGTAGAGTAATAACATATTTCAAGTAAATTATAAGCACTTCTAAGATCACCAGATGATAGTTTTGCAATGTATTCTATTACATCTTTTTTAATTTTTATACCTTTTAAATCTTCACATTTAATAGCTCTATTAAGTCCTTCTATAACTTCATCTAAAGTAAGAGGCTTAAGTTCAAATATTTGGCATCTACTTCTAATTGCTGGATTAATTTTGTGATATGGATTAGATGTAGTAAGACCAATTAAAGTAATAAGACCAGATTCTAGATGTGGAAGAAGTATATCTTGTTTATCTTTATTAAGTCTATGTATTTCATCCATTATAAGTACAATACCATCATACATTTTTGCTTCTTCTATTACAACTTCTATATCTTTTTTATTATTAACAGTTGCGTTAAGTACTCTATATTTTTCATTTATAGATCCTGCGATAGCGCATGCAATAGATGTTTTACCAATTCCAGGATTACCATATAAAATCATAGAAAATATTCTTTTATTATTTATAAAGTTTCTAATAGGAGCATTTTCTCCAACTAAATGTTTTTGACCGATAACGTCATCAATTGTTTTTGGTCTTAATTTAAGCGCTAGTGGTGTATTCATATTTATCAGTCCTTTCATATATAATTATACAATAATTTATCAATTATTCATATAATTTATTATGGATAAAGGCAAATTAGATAAATTAAAAGATATTAAAATGGAAAATTTTATTTGGGTAATTTATATAATAATTATTATTCTTAGTTATTACGCAAATAGCATTGAAAAGAAGTTTCTTTTATATGATGATGAAAAAAGTAAAAAAGAGTATCAAGGTTTAATGATTTTTATATTCTTAATATTACTTATAGTGTACTATTATTTTGCCCAAGATGGATATAATAAAATTATGAAATTAAATGAAAGTGATTCAAATAAAAAGAAAATATTATCGTATGCGGCATTTATAGGTTCATTTTTAATTTTAATTAGTGGAATTATATTTTTATATATTTCAATTGTTGATGATGAAATAGAAACTGAAATAGCATTTAATTAAAAATTAACAAAATGTAAAAAAATATATTGACTCAATGTATCATAAATGATATATTTTGCTTAGAGGTGATTATATGTCAGTTGTATTAGCAAAAGGAATAGTGCAAAACTTAAAAGTATTTGATAAACAAGAAAAGAAACTTAACGATAAAGATTTTGATTTAATTGAAAGTATTTTAAGAAAATATATTAATTTAGATAATTATTGTATAAAAAAAGAAGATGATTTTATCGAGTTTTATTTAGAAGAAGAGTTTATAAATGAAAACTTGAACGAATATTTAATTGAAGAAAATAAATTAACTAGTGCAAGATATTTTGGCTTTGATTTTAAAGAAAATGATGATGATCAATATGATGATTATATAAAATTATTAAAAGACCATCCTAATATAAAATTTAAACATTTGGATAGAAAAATATATGATTATGCACTGTATGATGATAAAGTAGAGAGAAATCTACGTTTTGATTGTCCTTATTTTCCATCTGATTTATTTTATATGGAATTAAAAAAATATGGATATAATACTGATATTGACATAATTACTACTTGGGAAGATTGTTTTAATATTTCTTTGGAAAATGAATATCCACTTTTAAAACAATTTAATTTATTAAAACAATATTTTTACAAGAGTAAAATAGGAGAATGTATTTTATATTATATTTCTGGATAAAACTAGTTAACTTTATTTGCTCTCATGTTGATTAGACATTTTAAAGAAAATATGATATATTATTTATGCATAAATGATTATGCTATTATTATATGCATATAATAATACTGCTACTAGTGTAGCAATAAAAAAGCAGGTGAAGCCAGCCTCAAATGGCAACTAAAAAAGTGAGTGAAGCCAGCTCTATAAATGGCAACTAAAAAAGTGGGTGAAGCCAGCCCTATAAATGGCAGTTAAAAATGAAGATTAGAGAGCACACTCTAATCTTTTCTTTTTCTTAGTAGGTGATATTATATGTATAGAAAATTTAAAATTGTAAAAATAGATTCTAAATATTGTGATTATTTAAGAAATTTTGATGAGAAAGTCATATATAATGCTTTTGATAAAGAGCTAAGACCTTTTATTGGTGTATTATTTATTGTTGGTAAATATGAGTATTTTGCACCATTATCAAGTCCAAAAGAAAAACATAAACTTTAAAAAATCAAATTGATTTAATAAAAATAGAAGACGGGAAACTTGGCGTAATTAATTTTAATAATATGGTTCCTGTAATGAAAAATAACTATGTTGAATTTAATTTAAATAAAAAAACAAATGACAAGAAAGAATATAAAAGAATTGAACTTATGAAAAAACAACTTAGATGGTTAACTACAAATAAAAAAGAAATCTATACCAAATCAAAATTATTGTATAATTTATATAAAAATAATAAATTATCATCAAATGTTAGAAATAGATGTTGTAATTTTATGCTATTAGAAACAAAATGTGAAGATTACAATAAAGAATAATTCTAGTATTTTTTTTACATTTTTGATAAAATGTAAGTGGTGATAAAAATGGGAATAGATATGAAAAAAGAAAAAATGTATATGGATTTGGAGTATGAATTAATATGTGAATATATAAAAATCAGAAAAGATTCTAAAATGACTCAACAAGAACTTGCAGAAAGTACTAATATAATTAGAACTACAGTTGCAAGAATTGAGTCGGGTGCTAATTCACCACATTTAAAAACAATGTTAGAATTATTAGAACCATTAGGTTATACATTAAAAATTGTACCAATAGATAAAGATAATGATTAAGATATGTACTAATATTAAATTTTTAAGTGGAAGGAGAATAAATCGTTGAAAGATAAAAAAGAGGAAAAGATAATGTATAATGAATCACATTATTTAATTGCGGACGAAATAGATGATTATGTTTATACAGTAAATGTAAATGACGAAAAGGATGGGATTATATTTAAAAGGCAAAAAGAAAAACATCTAGAAATTTTTAAAAAAGTTACTGGTGAAGAACTATCAGATGCAATGGCCAAATATTTTTTTAAACATGATGGTTTAATAAGACTTGTCATAAGAGATGATGATTAAAATATTCTCTTTTATTTAAAACAAAAGCATTATATACTTCGTATTTATAAATTAAAGCATAGATATATGTATTATTTATCATATAATTAGCATAAAAGAAAAGGAAAAAAGAAATTTTATATAATTAAAATAATAAAGCATATCAATAGAAGACAAAAATTATTGATATGCTTTAATTATGTAAATAATTGTACATATTATACTTATTATACTTATTATGTATACATTAATTGACATTACTAAAATTAATTGCTATTATTAAAGTGATAAAGGAGAAAACATATGAGTGATATTTTAGATAAAATAGATAAAGAATATGATGAACGAATAAGAAAAATTGATATAAAAATAGCTAAGGAAAGAAATAAAAAAGAAAGAGAAAGTGAAAAAAAGAAACAAGAAACTTTAAGCAAATTAAAAAAGATAGGATTTGTAAGTGGCACTGTAATAGCTTTAGGTTTAGCAGCATACGCTGGTTGGAGTGCTCATGAAGCATATGAAGTTTCACAAGGAGAAAAAGTAATTTATAATAATTTCGAGTATAATGATTATGTTGGACAAACTGAATGTTCTGAACATGGATTTGATTATAGTATTGGTAATTCTCCTGTTTCTTATGAAGAAGTTATCAGTTATTTAAGACAAAGTGCAGAAAATAATGGATATAATGATGTACAAGCTTATATTGCTTTTAAAAGAAAATTTCAAGGAAGCGTAGCGGATGAAGTTGTTGGAAGAGATATATCAAAAGAAGAAATTCATAAAGAAGCAAAAAAAGCATATGTGAATGGTGTAGTTGATACTAAAGAAGAAGGTGTAAGCCGTGGAAGATAAAAAAATGGATATAATTACAGTAAAAGATATTGATTATGCTATATTAGATGAGATAGATGATTATATATATACTGTAAATGTTAATGATGGAAATGATGTTAAAATGTTTAAAATTGATGAAAGTAGTGAATCAATTAAAGAATTGACTGAAGAAGAACAAAGTGTTGCATTAGTTAAATTTTATGAAAAACATAAAGATTTAGTAAGCACAAATTAATAATTTAAATGTCATAAAGTTAGATTTAATTTCTAACTTTTTTTAATTTTTACATAATATTTAAAAAATATAAAAAATATTTCATATGAATATTGCTTCATATGAAAAAATATTAAATAGAATGATTGATAGTTTTATAGATACACATAAAATGAGTAAAAAAGCTCATGAAGAATTAATCGCAATGAGTCATATAGATGATGAAATAAATCAAATTTTTAAAGATAATGAACTTAAAATGAATGAAAAAATTGTAAATACACTTAAATATAATAATTTTAATGTTAAGAATTTAAATGAAAAGGTGTATATTATAATAGGTCTTATAGATAACTTTTGCCATGAAATTGTTTACCATGCACATAAGAGTTTAAATTATGATGAAATGAAAAAAGAAGTTATTAATATAGTATTATATTTGTTAAAAGATTAGAATTAGTTTACCAATCTTTTTTATTTGTTGTATAATTATTATGGTGAATGATATGGATATAGATGCACAAATAATAGAATATATAAATTATGTTGAAATAGAAAGAGGTCTTAGTAAAAATACAGTTGATGGTTATTATAGAGATCTTGTTGCTTTTTTTGAATATGTAAAAAAACCCTATAAAAAAATAGAAAAAAAAGATATTACAAATTATATAATGTATATTAGTAAAGATAAAAATTCTAAAACAGTTAATAGACATATAGTATCTATTAGAAATTATTTTAAATATTTATCTAGAAATGGTTTAATTAGTGATAATCCTTGTGATGATATTGTTGGTCTTAAAATGCCAAAAACAGTTCCACATGTTTTAAATGAAGATGAGATAAATAAACTTTTAGATATAAAATGTGAAAATGCATTAGATTATAGAAATAAGGCTATGCTTGAACTTATGTATTCATCTGGTCTTAGAGTATCAGAATTATTAAGTTTAGAAGTCAATGATATTGATTTTGAAATGAACGCTGTTAGATGTTTTGGTAAAGGAAGTAAAGAAAGAATTGTACCACTTGATGATATAGCAACTATTGCTTTAAAAAATTATATTAATGTATATAGAAATACACTTTTAAAAAATAAGTCTTCTAATTTATTATTTTTAAATGCACACGGGAATAGTTTATCAAGACAAGGCTTCTTTAAAATACTAAAGGAAATTGCACTAGAAAAAGGAATAAATAAAGAATTATCACCTCATACTATAAGACACTCATTTGCGACTCATTTAATTAATCATGGTGCAGATCTTAGAAGTGTACAAACACTTTTAGGACATGAAAATATTAAAACAACACAAATATATACTCATATATCTAATAATTATGTAAAAGAAAAATATAATGAAACACATCCTAGAAGTAAAAAAATGTAAAGATAAGTGTTAAAAAAATTTACACTTATTTTTTTCTTTTGTATAATTAAATAGTAAGGGAGAAATTTTTATGAATGATAGATATAATAAATGGTTAAATGATAATGGAATAAGTGATAGTGATAAAGAAATATTAAAAAATATGACTGAAAAAGAAAAAGAAGAATCATTTTCTTCTGATTTAGAATTTGGTACTGCGGGTATTAGAGGATTAATGGGACTTGGATCAAATAAAATGAATAAATATACTGTAGGTAAAGCAACTGTAGGACTTGCGAATTATTTAAATAAACATCATGATAATCCAAGTGTAGTAATCGCATATGACACTAGAAATAATTCAAGTGATTATGCACTTGATGCTGCTTTAATACTAAATTATTATGGTATTAAAACATATTTATTTAAAGAATATACATCAACTCCAGAACTTTCTTTTGCAGTTAAATATTTAAATTGTACAAGTGGTATAGTTATTACATCATCACATAATCCAAAAGAATATAATGGTTATAAAGTATACAATAATAAAGGAGGTCAAATAGTGCCTCCAGAAGACGATTTAATTATAAAAGAGGTAAATAGTTTAGATAACTTTGAATCACTTAAATATGCCCCTAAAAATAATGAATTATTTTATATTACACCAGATGAAGTACATGAATCTTTTGTAAAAGAAAATGAAAGAGCAATTATACATAAAGAATTATTAGATAAATATGCTAAAGATATAAAAGTTACATATTCATCACTACATGGTGTTGGAATAAAGACTGCTAAAGAATTACTTGATAAATATAAATTTAATTATAATATAGTAAAAGAACAATGTATTTATGATGGTAATTTTACAACATCACCTGAACCAAACCCAGAATATGAAAAAAATTATGAACTTGGAATTAAATATGCTAAAGAAAATGATTCAGATATTATTATATTAACAGATCCAGATGCAGATAGAGTAGGGGCAATGTATAAAGTAAATAATGAATATAAACAAATAAATGGTAACTTAATAGGGGTTTTATTCGCAAATTATATTCTTGAAAATAAAAATATAACTAATAATTCATATATGATAAAAAGTATTGTTTCAACTCCTCTTGTTAGTAAAATGTGTAAAGAAAAAGGTATTAAATGTTATGAAGTGTTAACTGGATGCAAAAATATAGCAAATAAAAGAAATGAATTAATAGATAAAGATTATTTATTTGGTTTTGAAGAAAGTTTAGGATATATGTTTAATATAAATGTAAATGATAAAAATGGATTTTCAAGTATGTTATCCTTTTTAGAGATACTTTGCTACTGCAAAAGTAAAAATATTACTCTTAATGATTATATAGAAAATATATTTAAAAAATATGGATATTATAAAGAAGAAACTTTATCTTTTGTTTATTCAGGATTAGATGGTAAAGATACTATTAATAATTATATGAATTCATTTAGAAATGATACAATAAAATTTAGTAAAAAACATACTAAAAAAGATTACTTAAACGAAGAAAATGAACTACATACAAATGCATTAAAATATGTATTTGAAGATAATTCATGGATAATGCTTAGGCCATCAGGAACAGAGCCTAAAATTAAGGTTTATTTAGGTGTAAAGTGCGATAGTGAAGTATCATCAATAAATGAACTTAATGAATTAAAATCACAAATTAATGAAATTTTCAAGGTAGAAAGTTAAATTTCTACTTTTTTTCATATTTACTTGACAAGATAAGTGTAAATATTATATAATATTCTCATTTGCGATAAGTGAATGGGGAAGGAGAGTCTAATATGGATATTAATAAGTACTTTGATAATTACTTAGATATCACAACAAAAGATGGCAAAACAATTCATATAGAAAAAAAGAATGTTTATATTAATGACTCTTCACAAATAAGTGGTAACATTAATATAATTCGTAGAAAAAATAATAATAATATTATTGTATTAAAAGAAGTATATTCGTACGAAGATAAAAGACTTAGATATTCTTATAACGAATATACAGATCCAAAAGTTTTTGATACATATGAAATAAATGAGAGTGGGGAAGAAGTACCTATTACTGTGATTGAAACATATAGTGAAAAACAAACAAAAATTGGAAGTATTGGAAATATTAGAAAAGTTAATTCTGATAAAGAATTTGTAACTAATAAAAAACCAAAAATTTTAAAACTATTAAAACCAAAAACAGATAAAAAAATAAAGGCAAATGTTGCATAAACATATTGCTTTTTTTATAAAAAAATATCTACAACTCCCCTAGTTAAAATTTTTAAAAACAGGGTAGGTATAATAATATATTTATTAATAAAATATATTATATGTTACATTATAGTTTAGCATATATAATTAATTGTAATAAGTATATAGTTGATTAAGGTAAATAATATATATTTTATTAAATAACAATATATAATTTTAAAATAAATTATATTATTTAACAAAAAAATATCTCAAAAATAATATGAGATATTTTTAATAAGAGTAATATATAGTAAATTATATATAATAATAGTATGATATACTTTTAATATACATATAAATAATCATATTTATTTTAAAATATGCTAGTTGACATAATAATTATTATCTGAAATTACATCTATATTTTTCTAGATTGTATTTCTGCTATTTTTTCAAGCACTTCTGAATAGTTACTTTCATTTAATTCTGCATAACCTAATTCTTTTAATGCTTGATCTTTGTCAGTAATTAAATCTTGTGTTCTAGATAATTTTTCCTCATGTTTAGCCTCAATTTCTTTTGTAAACTTTTTATGCATTTCAAGAAGTTTTTCTTTAGATGCGCTTTTACTATTATATAATACCATTGCGGAATACATAATACTCTCAAACGCAAATTGCTCATCTTCCTCAAATATAAATTCGTCAGGGGAGATGAATCCTGTTGTTTTAGCAACATAACCAAGCATATATTTTATCTCTGGTACATCTTCTAATACTTGTAAAAAATAATACAAATATTTATATACTTTTGATGTTTTTCCTGTTGTATCATCTTCTAAATTTTCTTTAAGCAAGAATAATATATCGTTTAATAATGCTTGATCTTTGGAATTTATTCCTTCAAATGATATGCTCCCCTTCTCTATTATACCTGCATTATTATCATTTATTAAATTATTTGCGTGTTTAATAAATTCATTAGTTATTTTTATATTTTCAATTTCACTTGAAGATTTTATTTGTAGTAAATTAAATAATTTCATCTTTTTTTCAAGTGGCCATTCATTAACATCATCCATTTCAAGATAATTATAAACCATTTGTCTTGATACGCCTAAATATTTAGCAAGTTTTACTTTTGATATTCCTATTTCACTTAATATTTCATTTAATCTTTTCATCATGTTTATCTCTCCCTACTCTTCTACTATATTATTATTTTATCATTTTACATAAAAATGTCAAGTAAAAGTAAAATAAAAATCACATATTTTTATGTGATTTTATAAATACCAAAGTTTTTTACCATTTTTTCTAACTTCTTTGATAATTCCACCACCTAAGCACTCTTCGCCTAAATAAAGTACACATGCTTGTCCAGGTGTAACAGATTTAACATTATCATATTTAACACTTAAATTACCATCATCTAAATATTCAATAGTAACATCTATATCACTTTGTCTATATCTAAATTTAGCAGTACATTCTTTTGGTCTTTTTTCACTAATAAAATTAACATCTTCTATTATTGCTTCATCAGTTAATAAATATTTTGTATCATCACCTAAAGAAACATATAACACATTTTTCTCTAAATCTTTACCAACAACATATAGTCTTTTTTCATTACCACCAATATCAAGTCCTCTTCTTTGACCTATTGTATAATACATAAGACCCATATGTTTACCAAGTACTTCATTTGTATCAATATCAACAATATCTCCTTCTTGATTAGGTAAGTAATTAGTTAAAAATTCTTTAAAATTTCTTTCTCCAATAAAACATATTCCAGTTGAATCCTTTTTATCCGCAACCACTAAATCATTTTCTTTTGCTATTTTTCTAACATCTTTTTTCTCATATTCTCCAACAGGGAATAATACATTTGATAATTGCTTTCTTGATACTTGTGATAAAAAGTATGTTTGATCTTTATTTTGATCTATTCCTCTAAGTAAATTACCATCTTTCATTCTTGCATAATGACCTGTTGCAATATAATCTGCACCTAATTTTTCTGCTTCTTTTTTAAACATATCAAACTTAATATATTTATTACACATTATATCAGGATTTGGTGTTCTACCTTTTTTAAGTTCATCAAGAAAATAGGTAAATACATAATCCCAATATTCTTTAACAAAATCTATTCTATGAAGTTTTATTCCAAGTTTATTACATACAGCAAGCGCATCATTATAATCTTGTTCTTGTGTACATATATTATTATTTAAAGTAGGATTACCATTTATATCATTATTTATAGAACTATCCCAATTTCTCATAAATAATCCCTCTACTAAATATCCTTCTTTTTTTAGTAAATAAGCACTAACCGCTGAATCTACTCCACCACTTATACCAACTATAACTTTTTTCATCTTTATCACTTCCATAATTCTTTAGTTATTATACATTATTTAATTAAATTAGTAAATAATTTTGTGAATGATGGAGTTACAAATGCATCAAATAAAGCACACAAAATAGAAAGTAATATACTTACTAAAAGTATAAAGAAATATTTGCCCATAAATGCTTTAAAATTAATAGTTTGTTTAGTAAATGCACCTTTTAATATTTTTACTGATATTATTATACTGTAAGACGCTAAAAAAAGGGAAAATATTGATAATATAATTGGTGATGGAATAATATATGTAAATACTCCTATTATTCCTTTAAAACCATATTTAGCAAATATTGAACTTACTGAAAAACCAAGAGTAAATGATTTAAAAAATATCATAATAAATATTATAGGTAAACCAATAACTGATAAACCTAAAAGCCACATAGAGACTGTATATAATAAATTTGATAATAATTCATTTTTAAATATATCTATTTTATCTTCAAAATTAAGTTTATTATTTGATAAAAAGTAATTACCTACTTCATTTAATATAGTAGTTTTTTCACCATTTTTTAAAATAGTTATATAAATACTTCCAAATATTAATCCTAAAATAAATATTACAGATATTACTAGTAAAATATTATTTTTATTTTTTAAGTCCTTTTTATAGTTATTGTACATTTCTTTCATCATATATTTCTCCTTTGTTATAATATATTAACGCTTGTACAATTTTAGAACTTTTTTTAAGTATTTACATAAACTATCTATGAAAGGATGAGATTTATGAAAAAAGACTATATGTATAAATATCCTAGTAATGTAGTTTATTACAGTAATTATCCTTATATGGATAGAAATAGTAATTATAATTCAAATGATGAAAGATTTGCGGGTGGATTTATTGGACCATTTATTTTAGGAGGTATAACTGGAGGACTTGTCGCACCATTTTTCTATGGTAATGGATATGGATATAATAGACCAAATGTTTATTACTATCAACCAGGACCATATATGCCACCATATTATGGTAGACCATACTA
>URBY01000021.1 GCA_900546245.1 uncultured Mycoplasmatota bacterium
TCTTAGGCATGCCGCCAGCGTTCATCCTGAGCCAGGATCAAACTCTCAATAAAAAAAATTGATTTATTTCGTTCAATCCTAGTTACTCAAAAAAACATGACGTTTTACTCAGTTTTCAAAGATCATTTACTCTGCAACACCTTATTACTTAAGGCCTCTTTGTCGCAGTGCACATTAATAGTACCATAACTAATTTTATGTGTCAACATTTTTTTTGAAATTTTTGTCGATTTTTGTAATTTATTGTTTTTTTGCCATTTTTTTAAGTTTTTTTGATACTTTTAATGCAGTTACAATATACTTTATTCAATTAAAAAAAAATAATTCATTTTATTTTCGAATTATTAATTTTTTTGTATTTTCTTATAAAGATTATAATATTTTTTTACTGTTTCTTTATCAAAAGGTTCTTCATTGTTTTTATATTTTATAATCAAATTATTAAGTTCATATTTTATTATTTTATCTAAATCGTTTGAGTAATGCATTATTTTTTTATGGTACTCATATTCTGATTTATCTAATATTTTATAAGCACCATCAGGAAATACTCTAAGATCGTAATCATAATCAATATATTTTATTGTATCATTTTCGATTATAACAGGTGATGAAATATTACAATAATAATATACACCTGTATTTTTTAATTGAGCAATTATATTAAACCAACTTTTTTTATAATAAAAAGTAATCGCGGGTTCTTTTGTCCTCCAACTTCTACCATCAATTTCTGTAACTTTAATTTTATTATTTGCAAAAACATAATATTCATCAGTTTGATCTAGAAAAATAGTCTCATCCCAAACTTTATACAATTCACCATTATGTTTATATCCATGTATATTATATTTATCTCCTAAATTCATATTTTTTCCTCTTTCTAAAAAATATTATAACACTTATTTATAAAAAAATAAAATAGGTTATAATTAAACCTATTTTAATAAATCTAATGCTTTTTTTAGTTGCATATCATTTTCTTTAGTTGGACTATTTAAGTAAGAATCACCAATATTTACATCATAATCAGGTGTTATTCCTTCTTTATCTATATTTTTTCCATTAGGAGTTAACCATTTTTCAATAGTATATTTTATCATAGATCCATTTGATAAATTTTTTGTTGTTTGAACTGTACCTTTACCATATGTTGTCTTTCCTACTAAAATTGCTCCATAATTTTCTTTCATAGATGCAGCCATTATTTCAGATGCAGAAGCACTATTTTCATCAACTAAAATTACAATTTTATATTTTCTTGAAGTTTCTTTAGATGACTTATATTTTTTTACACCATTATTAGATTGAATTTGATACATAATATTATCTTTACCCACAAATTCTTCAAGCATATTTGTTACTGTATATAAATATCCACCTGTATTACCTCTTAAATCAATAATTAATGAATCCATATTCTGTGATTCTAATTTTAATAAGGCATCTTTAAATTGACTATATGTTTTTTGCCCGAATATACTAACACTCAAATATCCAATATTTTTATTATTATTTTTTAACATTTCAGAACTTACAGAAAATAAAGTAATATTTTCTTTAGTAACGTCAAAATTAATCTCATTACCTTCTCTTTTAATTACTATTTTAGATGTCTTTACAGTATTACTTTTAAGCATATTTGCAACCTCTGTAGCGTTTTTTCCTTTTACAGAAACACCATCAACACTAACAAATACATCTTCTGCTTTCAATCCTGCTTTTTCAGCTGGTGAATCATTAAATACTTTAGTAATCTTAATTGTTCCTTCTCCTGTTAACTGAATTTGTGCACCAATACCATAATAATTACCAGATAATTCTGAATCAAAAGCTTCCTTACTTTTTTTATCAAAATACATAGTATGTTCATCATTTAATGAACCAAGCATACCATTTATTGCACCCTCAATCAAAGTATTACTATCTACACTTTTGTAATAATCTTTCATTATAGTATCATATGTTTCATATAAAGAGTTAAATTCTTTTCTGTCTTTACTACTATAAGAATAATTTACACTATTATTATTTTCTTTTATAAACATTGTAAAAACAGAACCAATAATCATAGATATAACTATAATAATTGCGAGTCTTATATTTTCTTTAATATTTTTCCCCATTTTATCACCTTTTCTAATTATTCTTAAAATATTCTTTAATATTATCTTCGCCCTCTATATACTCTGAAATAGATTTATTATTTATTTTAATAAGAGTTGGCGATTTTACTTTAAGATCTGAATAAGTTGTTGCATTTTTATTTCCATTTTCGTTTGTTAAAAACTCTGAATTAAATTTATTTTTTGAGTCAACTTTATAAATAGTTGCATTACTATTTTTTGATTCAAATATTGATAACCAAGATGGGATTATTGATTTATCATCATTAACATCATATACAAGTACATAATATTCATCTTGTGATTGATCAAATAATTGTCCAAGAGTTATTTTTGAATTATCAACAGTTACTTCATCTTTGCTTTCATTATCTTTATCGCTTTTAAAATCTATTTCTTTAGTATAAAAAACTCCAATTAAGAAATAAACTAAAATAAATATAAGAATCATAACCATTAAAGTAGTAATAAATTTAAAAAAAGAATCTTTCTCACCTTTTTTAATATTATTTTTTGAATTTTTTTCAATATTCTTCATTATTTGTTTTTTTGACATTTATCATCACCATAACAATTATAACACAATTAAAAATAAAAAAATAGTTATTTTTTTTATTAACTAATATTATGAATATAAAGTTCATAATATACAAAAAATAAAAAGACTATTAACAAAATATATTTGTAAATAGTCTAGTTAATGATTATTTCATATTAGGAAGTGTGCTTATAGATTCTGCTACTTGTAAAATTTGTTGTTTTGTTAAACTTTCAGATGCTATATAATATTCTATTCCATTTGATATAAAGTTAACTGATGAATCTGATAATGCAGCAACTGAATCTAAAATTATAGTTGGTTCTCCATATACTGGTATTATTTCCATTTCATCTGATTTACTAACTGCTTCTTCAACAAGTATAAATGGGGATTCTCCAGCAAATGTTAATATTACTCTATTTCCATCATCTTTTGATACAGATTCTTCATCACTTAAATATGTTCCACTTGGTAAATACATAGGATATACAGATTCTTCAAGTATTGATGTAGTTGCATCCTTTTTATTTGTTGAATTACTAGTTGTTTCATTAGTATTTCTACTTGATTCTGAATTTTCTAGATTCTCATTTCTATTATTTGAATCAGTTGATTTAGTATCTACTGATGAATTATTATTTCTAATTTCATCTTTATTATCTGCATTAGTCTCATCTTTAGTATTAGTGTTTTCAGTACTTGACTCTTTTGAATTTATATTTGCATTAGCATTCTCACTAACACTAGTTTTCATATTTTCACTTGTTAAGAAATATTTATTGTTAAATGTTGCTTTTGTATCTATAGAGTCAAAAACCATTTTAATTTGTTTGTTACCTGATTCATCAAATACTTCTATTTTTGTAAAATTAAGTTTTTTATCTAAATAAATTTTTTGTGATGATAAATTTTTATTATTTGAATGATTTACTTTAACAGTTAGTATATAATTTCCATCTTTTTCTTCTAGTTTTACATTTTTATCTTCATTTATATCAACAAGAACTGATTGTATTATATATACTTGTGAATTATTTTCTGGCCAATTGCTTTGAAATTTAAAACTTTTATTAAGTGATGGTGTAAGTACATATACTCCATCTGAGTTTCTAAGTATTATTTGTTCATGATTATTTGCTTTATTTATTAAACTAACCCTATAATTATCATTTTCATATGAAGATGTCACATCATATTTATATGCATCATCACCATTATAAATTTCCATACTTCCTTGAACATGATATCCTGTTATTGCATTAACTTTTTTGTTTAATTCTTTTACAATTGTTTTCTCCGTATATTTACCACATCCTGTTAGAAAAAATAAACTAAAAATTAAACCTATAAAAAATATTTTTTTCAAACTTTCACCTCTTCTTTGTATTTCAATAAATTATATTAGTAAAAAATATCAAATATTCATGAATAATTTTATTTTTTCTGTCTAATATAATTAATGAAATTAGATTAAAGGAGGATAATGATGAAAACATTAAATGTTATTGCATTAACACTTACAATTATTGGTGCAATTAATTGGGGTTTAATAGGTTTATTTGATTTTAACTTAGTTGCCTTAATATTTGGTGGTGTTGATAGTTTATTTACTAAAATAATTTACATATTAGTTGGTATATGTGGTATTATAAATATCAAATTATTAATAGATGTTATTGAAGATAATGACTAAAAAATATAGATTATTATTAATCTATATTTTTTAATATATTACGTTATTTAAATATAATCCTTGTGGAGGAGCAACTTTTTTATAATTTTTTTTATAATTACCTTCTAATATTTTTTTTATATCACATGGTTCTATTTTTTCATTGCCAACTTCAATTAAAACTCCAACAATTACTCTAACCATATATCTTAAAAATCCATTTCCACAAAATGTAAGAATAATCTTTTCTTCTTTAATTTCTATTTTTGCACTATAAATGGTTTTTATAGTGCTCTTTTCTTTTATTTCATTTGATGATAAATTTTGAAAATCATGAGTTCCTTCTATATATTTTATAGCTTCTTTCATTTTTTCTATATTTAATTTTTTACAATATTGATACTCATAATTCCTTTTTGTAGGGTTATATTCACCCATATTTAATATATAAACATATTCTTTCTTTTTTACCATAAATCTTGCATGAAAATCATCAGAAACAACTTTTGTATTTTTTACATATATGTCATCAGGTAATAAACTATTTAATGCACTTTTTAGTTTTTCTTCCGTAATATTAACATCAATGTCTGCGTGTGCCATTTGATTATTTGCATGAACAAAAGCATCAGTTCTTCCAGATGCAACTAATTTAGTATCTCTACCATTATTTATAAATTTCAAAGCTTTTTCCATATTTTCTTGAATTGTAGATAAACCATTTTGCTTCTGAAATCCTTTATAACCAGAACCATCATAGGAAAAATTTATTAAAAATCTTTTCAAAATATCACCTTAATTCTCTATATATTGCCTTAATAAGTTCGTTAATACTATCTGTATTTCCTATATTAATTCCTTTTTTTTCATATATTTCTTCTTTTAATATAATAGTTAATGGTTTTTCAAACAAATTATTTTTATTAGATGCATAAAACTCATATTTTTCGCCATTATATATTACATCTTTATCATTTATAATAATTAAATTATCTATTAGTTCAAAAATATTATCTATATTTATGTCAGAAATTATAATTGTCTTATTGTATAACTTTTTTAATTTTATAATTAACTTACAAAAATACATTCTAGTCTTTCTATCAAAACAAGATAAAACATTATTAATATATATATTATCATAATCTTTTATTATTGCAAAAGCAATTTCAATTCTAACTTTTTCACTAAAACTTAAAGTATTTACCTCCCTATTTATTATTTTTGAACTTAAATTTAATAACTTTAATAATTCATCAATCTTATAGTAATTTAATAAATAATCTTTAACAGACATATTACAAGAATAATCTATATTATTTAAAGAAATTTTATATATTTTTTTACTTAAATTGTTATCAAAAAAATAATTTATATCATCAACACTATTTGATGTAATTCCGGTTATTTTCCCATCTAATACATTTATTTTTCTATCATTAAATTTTAGTTGCATAGTTCATCCACCATTTCTTCTACTGTAGTAACATTATCACTAGTAAGATCATATAATTTTAATTTATCATTTAATTCATAAAATAAAGGAATATTAATATTCGATTCTTTTACATAGTTGCTTTTACAAACATTTTCTATATTTTCACAAACAATTTGTTTATTATTTATAATTAGCAATTTATCACAAAAAATAATATCATCAAAATTTGTAGTTGTATATATTATTGTTAATTTAAGTTCATATTGATATTTCTTTATAATGCTTAAAAATTCCAATTTTTCATGTTTGTTTAGTAATGAAAAAACACTATCCATTAATATAATTTTTGAATTATTTATAATACACTTTATAAACTTGAGTTTTTGTGATTCAAAATATGTTAAATTTTGTGGTGATTTATTTATAAACTTATATAAACCAAAATTCTTTAATAAAGAAGTAATATTTTTTGAAGAACTATTATTTTGTTCTATTAATTCATCTAATATAGTTTTAGAATAAAAATCATCTTTTAAATCGATTATTGATATATAATATGGATCTTTTTGTGTTTCATTTATTTGTATTGAATTATTAGAATTTAAATTACCTTTAATTAAATTTAATAAAGTTGTTTTACCAGAGCAATTAGAACCTAATATGCCTACAAATTCTCCTTTTTTTATATCAAAATTAACATTATTAAAAATTACTTTATCACTATATTTAAAAGATAAATTTTCAACACTAATATACTTCATTTCTACCACCTAATAATTCAAAACATAAATTAAAATATATTATACATTAAAAGTAAAAAAAAGAAAATTAATAATATTAATTTTCTAATATTTTTTTCTGTTCATCTTCTAATATTTCTTTAAATCTTGATTTTAAATTAGATAAATCTTTTTCATCTGTAATATCTACAATATAATCCTCATCATTTTCTGTAATTTTTTTTACAATTTTAATTTTTTTATCATCAACAAGATTTAAAAGAAGTAAATAGTCAATATTATTATCCACTAGAGTTTCTATTACAAAATACTCTTTATTATTTTCTAATTTAATTATCTTATCTTTTGAAGAATTCATATTCATAGTAATGCACCTCCTGCATTTATTATATTATTTCCATCATTTAAGTAATCATATATTCCTGGCATTATTGCACTAGATGAATATATTTCTTTAATAGCTGTTTCTGGCACATTTTTTTCAAATATTATTTTAACTTTTGGTGATTCTTCTTTTTTTATTTCAATAGTATCTGTTTGAACAGGTTTTAATTCAGGCATAATAATATTATTATTTTCATTATCTGTATTTACATTAAGAATTGAATCTAAACCAATCATATTATCATTTTTTTCTTCATTTATTATATCTTTAGCAAAATTATCAACATCTTCATTAGCTACATTTACATCATTAACTTCACTAACATTATTAGCATTATTAATAATATTAGAATCATCCTCAAATAATGGTTTTACTTCAGGTATATTATCAGAAATAGGTGATTCCACTTTTGGTAAATCTAGCACAAAATCAGATTGAGCTCCCATATCAGGTAATACTGAATTACTAACATTATCTACATTATTTGATTCAACTACTGGTGATTCAACACTAGGAATTATTGGTTCAACTATATCTAATGTAACTTTTTCTTCACTAGTTTTACTTTCATTTTCCACAGCATTATTTTCTTCTATAGCATTTTCAATAGGATTTAAAGCTATTTTAAGTGCAGTATTTCTACTTTCTTGTAAAGATAACAATTCACTTTCTTTTTTCTTTTTAACATCCTCTAAAGCCTGTTTTAAGCTAGAATTATCACAAACCGCAATTGCTTCTTCTATTTTCTTTATTTGTTCTTGATAATTTAAATTAGTTGAATTAAGATTTTTTATGTATTCCCTCTTAGAATCCTCTACATTTTTCTTAGTTGAATCAAGTTCTTCTTTTTCCTTTTCTAATTTTTCAATATTAGCATTTATCTCACTTAATTCATTTTGCGCTGATTTAATCTTTTCAGCAATTTCTATAAGTTCATCAGGTGATGCATTCATACTAATTTTTTCTCTGCTTGATTCTTCTAATGATTTTATTTCTTCTTCTTTTTTATTTAATTTTTCTGTTTCAAGAACTAATTCATCAATTTTTTCTTTTAGTAGTTTTTCTGCTTCTTCATCCTTAGTCATAAACTCTTTTAAGTTTTCATCAACTACATTTTCTTGTAAATCTTCTAAATCTAAAATTTCTTCCATTGACTCCACCGTCAACACCTCTCTATTCTTATAATTAAGTATACCAATTAATGTGTATTATGTCAATTTAACTAAAGAAAAAAAGCAAAAAAAAGGACGCATCCTTAGGTTATACTAATTCTAGTACAACCATTAATGCATCGTCCCCTTTTCTTTCTTGGAATTTAATTATTCTAGTGTATCCACCATTTCTTCCTTCATAACGTTTTGCTAAATCGTTAAATACTTTTTCAACGCAAGCTTTATCATTATGTAAAAATGCGTATGCTTTTCTTCTAGAAACTAAATCACCTTTTTTACCATATGTAATCATTTTATCTACAAATTTTCTTACTTCTTTAGCACGAGTTTCTGTAGTTTCAATAGATTCATTCATGATAACTGCTTTTGTTAAATTAGCAAGCATAGAACGTCTATGTTTATTGTCTCTACCTAATTTTCTATAAGCCATGTTTTCCTCCTATTAATATTAATCATCATCTCTAAAAGATAATCCCATTTCTTTAACTTTATCTAATACTTCTTTTAGGGATTTCTTTCCAAGATTTCTAATTTTCATCATATCACTTTCTTTTCTGTTTACTAAATCTTGCATTGTATTAATACCTGATCTTTTTAAACAGTTATAAGCTCTAACTGAAAATTCCATATCATCTATTGATGTTTCAAGTGCTTTAACCTTTGGATCTTCATCTTGCTCAGTCATTAATCCTTTTATATCAGCTATACTATTAAGTTCAGTTAATATTTCAAAGTGTTCAATAATGATTCTAGATGCAAGTGCGATTGCTTCTTCTGGTTTCATAGCTCCATTAGTCCAAACTTCTAATATTAATTTATCATAGTTAGTTGCTTGACCAACACGAGCATCTTCAACAGCTATATTTACTCTTTCAATTGGAGAATAATTTGAATCTATAGCTATTACGCCTACTTTTGTATCTCCCATTAATTTTTTATTAGCTTCTGCTCTTACAAATCCACGACCGTTTGATACAGTCATTTCCATATTTAAGCTTCCACCTTTTACAATTGTAGCGATTTCTTGATCTTTATTAATTATTTCAACATCAGAAGGGCATTCAATATCACCAGCTGTAACAACACCTTCTTTGTCAGTAATTAATCTAATAACAGCATCTTCTTCTGTATGATTTTTAACTACTACATTTTTAAGATTCAAAACTATAGAAGTTACATCTTCCATAATTCCATCTATTGTTTGGAATTCATGCATAACTCCTTCAATTTTTACAGAAGTTATTGCTGATCCTGGTAAACTAGATAACATTACTCTTCTTAGTGCATTTCCTATTGTTGTACCAAATCCTCTTTCTAGAGGTTCTATTTCAAATTTACCGTAACTATTACTTTCAACATATTCTGTTACTTTGTATTGTGGTTTTTCAAATTTTATCATAAACACACTCCTTATCTATTATTATCCTCTTGGACGTTTTGGTGGACGACAACCATTATGTGGTACTGGTGTTACATCAGTGATTGATTGTACTTCTAACCCTTCAGTTGCTAGTGCACGAATTGCTGTTTCACGTCCTGGTCCTAAACCTTTAACTAATACGTCAACTTTTCTCATACCAGCATCATAAGCTTTTTTAGCTGCTGATTCTGAAGCCATTTGAGCTGCAAATGGAGTTGATTTTTTACTACCTTTATAACCAATAGCACCAGCTGATGCCCAACTTACTGCGTTACCTGCTTCATCTGAAATTGTAACGATTGTATTATTAAAAGTTGCTTGGATATGAACACAACCTGTTGGTATATTCTTCTTAACTTTACGTTTTCTTGCCTTATAAGCCATCTAAATAACCTCCTTATTATCTATTATTTCTTCTTATTAGCTACTGTTTTTCCTTTACCTTTACGAGTTCTTGCATTACTTCTAGTGCTTTGTCCTCTAACTGGTAAACCTTTTTTATGACGGATTCCTTGATAAGATCCAATTTCCATTTTAGTTTTGATATTAAGACTAACTTCACGTCTTAAATCACCTTCTAGAACATGTTTATCTAATTGTTCACGAATTCTTGCTTGTTCATCTTCTGTTAAATCTTTAACTTTTGTATCAACATTTACATTAGCTTCTTTTAATATAGTTTTTGATAAATTTCTACCAATACCATATATATAAGTTAATGCTATTTCAACTCTTTTATTATTTGGAATATCTATACCCTTAAAACGTGCCATTTAATACACCTCCTATTAACCTTGTTTTTGTTTATGTTTTGGATTACTACAAATAACTCTCAAAACACCTTTTCTCTTAATTACTTTGCATTTATCGCAAATCGGTTTTACTGAAGCTCTAACTTTCATAATTTACCTCCATTATCTTTTATTCCATGTTATACGCCCATGTGTTATATCTGCTGGGGATAATTCTAGGACAACTGTATCACCTGGTAAGATGCGAATATTGTTCATTCGTATTTTACCAGAAACATGAGCTTCTACAATATGTCCATTTGCAAGTTCAACCTTGAATTTACCTCCAGGTAATACGTCGATTACTTTTCCATCTACCTCGATTACATCATTTTTTGCCATTCTTACACTCTCCTAATTGCCCATAATATTATCTATTTGTGACTTCATTTCATCAAATGTTCCATTATTAGAGATTTGATAAAAATTACTCATTTCTTTATAGTATTCTACAACAGGCATAGTTTTTTCTTTAAATAATTTATATCTATTTTCATATGTTTCTACTTTATCATCATTTCTTGTAGATAAAATATTTCCACATACTTTGCACTTATTATCTTCAATATTATCATTATATTTATTATAAACTTCATTACAGTTATTACATATAAGTCTTCCTGTAACTCTTTTTAATGCAATATCCTTATCTATATCTATAAATATTACTTTATCTAAAATGATGTTATGATTTTTCAAAATATCTTCAAAAGGTTTAATTTGTTCCATTAGTCTTGGGAATCCTTCAAACACAAAAGATGAACCTTTATTTTCTTCTAAAAAGTCTGAAAATAATTTATAAACAATATCATTATTAATAAACTCACCTTTACTGATAGTTTGCTTTAACAATTCGTTTTTTGTAGATTCTTCTCTTATAAGATTCCCTATAGACATATGAACCAAATTATATTTATCTCTCAAATATTTCGATGTTACTCCCTTACCTGCACCTGGTGCAGATATTAAAAGTACGTTACACATTAAAATCGCCTCTTATATTCTTTTTGTGTTAATACACTTTCAATTTGTTTATATGTTTCAAGTGCTACACCAACAACAATTAGTATTCCTGTACCACCAAGTGTTATATTTGCATTTTGAACATTTGAATAGTTTGAGAACACAATTGGTAATGCTGCAATAACTACTAGGAATAAAGAACCAAATGTAGTTATTTTAATAAGTACTGATTTAATGTAATTCTTAGTTTCAACACCAGGTCTTATTCCTGGAATGTATCCACCGTTTTTTTGCAAATTTTCTGAAATATCTGCTGGTCTAAATTGTAATAAAGTATAAATGTATGAAAATACTACAATTAATACTAAATATATTATTAAACCAACTGTAGAGTTATAATTTAAATAATTATTAACAAATTTAATATAACCTTCACTCTTTATAAAATTTGCAAGTGTTTGTGGAATTGCGATTATTGCTGATGCAAATATTACAGGCATTACTCCTGCTGCATTTACTCTAAATGGTATATATGTTTGCTTAGCACCATATGCACTTGATGTTTTATTCGAATACTGAATTGGAATTCTTCTTTCCGATTCTTGAATAAATACAACGCCTATTACTATTGCAAAATAAATTGCTACATAAATAATGAATGAAATAATACCGATAAATAAATTATCATTACCTAAAACAAATGTTTTAAATGCTTCAGTCATCATATATGGAAGCTCTGCTACTATACCAGCCATAATTATTAAGGATAATCCATTCCCAACACCTTTCTGTGTAATTTGATCTCCTATCCATAATAAGAAAGCTGTACCTGCAGTTAATATAATTGCAACTTTAACATATGTAATAGCGTCTGATCCAGATCCTACTATACCAAGTGATAAGATAATACCTTGAATAAATGCTATTGCAATTCCTAAATATCTTGTTATTGTATTTAATTTTCTTCTTCCTGAATATCCTTCTTTTGCAAGATCTGTAAAATAAGGAATAATATTCATAGAAAATAATTGAATAATTATTGATGCACTTATGTAAGGCATAACACCTAGACCAAAAATAGATCCTCTCTTAAGTGCACCTCCACCTATAGAGTTTAGCAATTCTAGAAATCCTAGATTATCACTAAGCGACTTTGTATTTGGAATACTTATAGTTGTTCCAATAATAAATATTGCTAAACAACATAAAGTAAATAATATTCTTTTTCTTAATTCTTTATTTCTAGGTGTAAAAATTTGTTTGAATGTTGCAAACAACTTAAATCACCTCTGCTTTTCCACCATTCTTTTCAATTTTCTCTTTAGCTGTCTTAGAGAACATTGATGCTTTAACTGTTAATTTTTTAGTTAGTTCTCCGTTACCTAGAACTTTGATACCATCTAATTGTTTTTTTACTAATCCCATATCTTTTAATAATTCTGGAGTTATTTCTGTTCCATCTTCAAATTTATTTAAATCACTTACATTAATTACTGCATATTTAACTTCGAAATTATAATTGTTAAATCCTCTTTTTGGTACTTTTCTAAATAATGGATTTTGTCCACCTTCAAAGCCAAGTCTTACTCCACCACCACTACGTGAGTTTTGTCCTTTTTGACCTCTTCCAGAAGTTTTACCATTACCACTACTTGTACCTCTTCCAACTCTGTTAGCATTTTTAACAGCGCCATAATTATACTTTAATTCGTGTAATTTCATTATCCTAAAATCTCCTCTACTGTTTTTCCTCTTAATTTAGCAACGTGTGCTACTGATTTTTGAGCAAGTAATGCATTCATTGTTGCTCTTGAAGTATTAATTTTAGTGTTTGATCCAAGTGATTTTGATACAACATCTTTAATTCCAGCAAGTTCTAATACTGTTCTAACTGGACCACCAGCAATAATACCAGTACCAGCTTTAGCAGGTTTAATTAAAACTTTAGCGGCTCCGCTAACTCCTATCATTTCATGAGATATAGTTCTATTATCAACAATTTCAATTTTATGAATATTTTTAACAGCTTGCATTCTAGCTTTTTTGATGGCTTCTACTACTTCTCCAGCTTTTCCTGATCCAATACCAATACTACCTTTTTCATCTCCTACTGCTACTGTTGCAGAAAAGTGTAAAGTACGACCACCCTTTGTTACTTTTGTAACACGACGAATATCAATAACTTCGTCTCTATAATCATCTTTACGTGGGTTGTTAAACTTTTTTTCCATCATTACCCTCCTTAGAATTCTAATCCATTTTCACGTGCTGCATCAGCAAGTGCTTGTACTCTTCCATGATATAGGTATCCACCTCTATCGAAAACTACTTTAGTTATTCCAGCTTTAACAGCTTTTTTAGCAATTGCTTCTCCTACTTTTTTAGCAGCTTCAACATTACCACCGTTTTCGATTTTTAAATCTTTATCCATAGAAGATGCACTTACTAATGTATTTCCAGCTTCATCATCTATGATTTGAGCAGTAATATGTTTAGCTGATCTAAACACGTTTAATCTTGGAACTTCATTTGTACCACTTATATTTTTTCTAATACGTTCATGTCTAGCTTGACGAGCTTCATTACGAGATACTTTTTTCATCATATATAAGACTCTCCTTTTCTACTATTTAGAAGCTTTCTTTCCTTCTTTACGACGGATATACTCACCTTTATAACGAATACCTTTACCTTTATATGGTTCTGGTTTTCTTATTTTTCTAATATTAGCTGAAAATTCTCCAACTAATTCTTTATTTATACCTTTAACAACTATTTCTGTATTACTAACTGATTCAACTTCAATTCCATTTGGAATTTCAACTTCAACAGGATGAGAATAACCAGCATTTACTACTAAAGTATTTCCTTTTAATGTAAAACGGTAACCTACACCTATAATTTCAAGTCCTTTAGAGAATCCATTACTAACACCTTCAATCATATTAGTTATAATTGCGTTAGTTGTTCCATGCATTGATTTTGTTTGTTTATCTTCTTTAGTTCTTTCAACAGTTACTGTACCTTCACCTACATTAACTTTTAAATTATCGTTAATATCAAATGATAATTCACCTTTGGGTCCTTTTACTGTAACAACGTTATCATTAACTGTTACTGTAACTGAAGCAGGTACTTTAATTTCTCTATTACCAATACGACTCATACTTAAAGCCTCCTTACTATTTTTTATTACCAAACGTATGCTAAAACTTCTCCACCAACATTTTCTTTACGAGCTTCTTTATCAGTCATAACTCCTTTTGATGTTGATATTATTGCAATTCCAAGACCATTTAATACTCTAGGAATATTTTCAGCTTTTGCATAAACTCTTAATCCTGGTTTAGAAATACATTTTAAACCAGAAATAACTCTTTCTTTCTTTTCTCCATATTTTAAAGTTAATACAAGTTCATCTTGAACATCTTTTTTAACAACTTTAAAATCTTTTATAAAACCTTCGCTTTTTAATATGCTAGCTATTTCAACCTTCATTTTTGATGTAGGCATTGAAACTTCTTCATAACGCATTTGATTTGCATTACGAATTCTTGTAAGCATATCTGCGATTGGACATGATACTACCATAATATCCTCCCTTCATTCTACCAACTAGATTTTTTTACACCTGGTATTTGGCCATTATATGCTAATTCTCTAAAGCAAATACGACAAATACCATATTTTTTAAGTACTGAATGTGGTCTTCCACATCTTTGACAACGTGTATATTCACGTACTTTATATTTTTGTTTTTTTTGTGATTTTACAATCATACTTTTTTTTGCCATTTTACTTTCCTCCTATTACTTTCTAAAAGGAATTCCGATTCCATTTAATAAGTCAAATGCTTCTTCATTTGTCTTTGCTGATGTAACAAATACAATATCCATTCCACGACTTTTAACAATGTTATCGTATTCAATTTCTGTAAAAATCATTTGTTCCTTAATACCTAATGTATAATTACCTCTACCATCAAATGCTTTTGGTGAGACACCTCTAAAGTCACGAACACGTGGAAGTGAAATTCTTATTAATTTTTCTAAGAATGTATACATTTTTTCTCCACGAAGTGTAACTTTACATCCAATTGCTTGACCTTCTCTTAATTTAAATCCAGCAATTGATTTTTTAGCTTTTGTAACAACTGGTTTAGCACCTGTTATTAATTCAAGTTCATTAACAGCAGCATCTAATAATTTGCTGTTTGTTGTTGCATCACCAACACCAATATTAATTACTATTTTTTCTAATTTTGGTGCTTGCATTACTGAAGTATAGTTATATTTTTGCATTAAACTAGGAACGATTTCATTTACATATTTTTCTTTTAGGCGGTTCATAAATACCCTCCTTTCGCTTAATTAAGTCTCTCTTTAGATTTTACTGAAATTCTATGTTTCTTTCCATTTTCATCAATTTCATGAGCTATTCTGGTTCTTTTTTTAGTTTTTGGATCTAATATCATAACATTAGATGCATGAATTGGAGCTTCAACTTTAATGATTCCTCCATTTTCGTTTTGTGCTGATGGTTTAACATGTTTTGTAACCATATTGATTCCTTCAACTACAACTTTGTTATCATTTTTTAATGTTTTGATTATTTTTCCTTCTTTACCTTTATCTTTACCAGCGATAACCACTACTTTATCTCCAACTTTAAAGTTCATGTTTATCCTCCTTTAAAATTCTATAGCACTTCTTTAGCAAGTGAAACGATTTTCATAAATCCTTCATCACGAAGTTCGCGTGCTACTGGGCCAAGTACACGTGTTCCTTGTGGACTCTTATCATCCTTAATTAGTACACATGCATTATCATCAAATCTGATATAAGAACCATCTTCTCTTCTTGAAGCTGCTTTAGTTCTTATTACTACGGCCTTTACTACTTTACCTTTTTTTACAGTTCCATTAGGAGTAGCCTTCTTAACTGTTCCAACTACTATATCTCCTAATCCACCAATTTTTTTGTTTCCACCAAGAACTCTTATTACTAATAATTCCTTTGCACCAGAATTATCAGCCACTTTTAATCTACTTTCTTGTTGAATCATGATTAATCCTCCTTCTAAGCATAGAGATTATAGAATTATTGCTTCTTCAACGATTTCAACTAGTTCATATCTTTTTGTTTTAGATAATGGTCTAGTTTCAACAATACGTACTTTATCTCCTACTTTAGCTTTATTTAATTCATCGTGTGCAGTGTATTTCTTTGAACTCTTAACACGTTTGTTATATAGTGGATGTTTACGATATGTTTCTACTTTTACTGTTATTGTTTTATCATTTTTATCACTAATAACGATACCAACAATTTCTTTACGTTTATTTTCCATACCTTTTCCTCCTACTTATTAT
The DNA here is from genome assembly GCA_900546245.1 of uncultured Mycoplasmatota bacterium. GTDB lineage: Bacteria > Bacillota_I > Bacilli_A > RF39 > UBA660 > CAG-433. The sequence goes on from URBY01000021.1 coordinate 16,620, forward strand.
TTATTTCGCGTTCACGAATAACCATTTTTATTCTAGCGATTGTCTTTCTTATTTCTTTTATTCTTGAAGGTTTTTCTAAGTTACCTGTTGCATTAGCAAAACGTAAATTGAATAACTCTTCTTTTAATTCTTCTATTTTATTTAATAGTTCTTCAGTGGTTAATTCTCTTATTTCCTTAATTTTCATTTACGTCACCACTTTCTTCTCTTTTTACAAATTTACACTTAACTGGTAATTTGTGCATTGCAAGTCTTAATGCTTCTCTAGCTACATCTTCAGATACACCTGCAATTTCAAACATTATTTTTCCTTCTTTAACTACTGCTACCCATAGTTCTGGATTACCTTTACCTTTACCTTGACGAGTTTCAGCAGGTTTTCTTGTTAATGATAAGTGAGGGAATATGTTTACCCAAACCTTTCCTCCACGTTTCATGTAACGAGTCATAGCAACACGGGCTGCTTCAATTTGTTGAGTAGTTATCCATGCACCTTCTTTTGCTTGAAGACCATAATCACCAAATTGAAGTTCTGTATTACCTTTAGCTTTACCATCATGATAAAGTCTATGAGGTTTTCTATATTTAGTTCTTTTTGGCATTAGTGGCATGTCTACTACCTCCTTTTACATTTTTCTTAGGAAGTACTTCACCTTTGTATATCCATACTTTTATTCCTATTTTACCAAATGTTGTATCAGCTTCAGCTGTAGCATAATCAATATCTGCTCTTAAAGTATGTAGAGGAACTGTTCCTTCGCTATATACTTCGCTTCTAGCTATATCTACACCATTTAAACGACCTGAAGCTAAGATTTTAATACCTTTAGCACCAGCCTTCATTGTGTTTCTTATTGCTCTTTTTTGAGCCATTCTGTAAGAACCACGATTTTCAATTTGTTTAGCGACATTATTAGCAACTAATTGTGCAACCATGTCTGGGTTTTTAATTTCAAATATTGAAACAACAATATTTTCACCTGTTAATTTACATAATTCTTTCTTTAATTTTTCAATTTCTTCTCCACCATGTCCGATTACAACACCAGGTTTAGCAGTATAAATAACGATTTCAGTTTTCTTATTATCTCTTTGAATATTGATATTTGAAACAGATGCATCTTTAAGTCTTTTGTCAAGATATTTTCTGATTTTTAAATCGTTTCCAAGATATTTAGAGAAATCTTTGTTATTTGAATACCATTTTGCTTGCCAATCCTTGATGATTCCAACTCTCATTCCATGTGGATTAACTTTTTGTCCCATAAATTAACCTCCTTTACTAGTTTCTTTCAGCCACAACGATAGTTATATGACTTGTTTTTTTATCGTGTCTATCAATATGTGATCTTGAACCAATTCTTCTTCTTTTCATTATTGGTCCATCATTTATGTAAGCTTCTTTAACATATAGATTATTTTTATCCATTTTGAAATTATTTTCAGCGTTAGCTACAGCTGACACTAAAACTTTCTTAGTTAAACGAGCTGACTTTTTATTTAAGTTATTTAAAATTGCCATTGCATCACTAACATCTTTACCACGAACTAGATTAACAACTAAACGTGCTTTTCTAGGAGCGATAAGGACTGTTCTAGCAGTTGCTTTTGCTTCCATTTTCTAATTCTCCCTTCTCTTAAGGTTCAAACTATTTCTTCTTATTTTCGCCATGACCACCATTTTTACGAGTTAATGCGAACTCTCCTAATTTATGACCTACCATATCTTCAGTAACATAAACTGGAATATGTTCTTTACCATTATGAACTGCAAAAGTGTGTCCAATAAAATCAGGAAAAATAGTTGAACGACGTGACCATGTTTTAATTACTTCTTTTTTTCCACTTTTATTCATTTCTTGAACCTTTTTCATTAAGTGTTCATCTACAAAAGGTCCCTTTTTTAAACTTCTAGCCATTATAATTCATCCTTTCCTTATTTACTGTTACGACGAGTAACTATTAATTTATTTGAACTCTTCTTGTTCTTACGAGTTTTATATCCAAGAGCTGGTTTACCCCATGGAGTCATTGGTTGTTTACGTCCAACTGGAGCTCTACCTTCACCACCACCATGTGGATGGTCATTAGGGTTCATAACAGAACCACGAACTGTTGGTCTTATACCCATATGTCTTGTTCTACCTGCTTTTCCAAGTCTAACAAGTGAATAATCTTCATTACCAACTTCACCAATTGTTGCCATACAAGTACCTAATATTTTTCTTGTTTCGCCTGAAGATAATCTAACAAGTACATATCTTTCTTCACGACCAAGTATTTGAGCACTTTGTCCAGCACTTCTTGCAATTTGAGCACCTTTACCAGGTCTCATTTCTATATTGTGGATAACTGTACCAACAGGTATGTTCATGATTGGAAGTGCATTACCAACTTTTATATCAACATTTTCGCCTGATACAATTTTCATTCCTACTTTTAAACCTTTAGGAGCGATTATATATCTTTTTTCACCATCTGCATAGTTAATTAAAGCTATATTGGCGCTTCTATTTGGATCGTATTCTATTGAAGCAACTGTTCCTTCAATATCATGTTTATTTCTTTTAAAATCAATTACACGATATTTTTGTTTAGCTCCTCCACCTTGGTGTCTTACTGTAATTCTACCTTGGTTATTACGACCACTTTTTTTATTTTTTGCTTTAAGTAAACTTTTTTCAGGAGCTGTTTTAGTTAGCTCTTCATTTACTAAAGTACTTTTCTTTCTTTGTCCAGGTGTAACTGGATTAAAATGTCTTATAGCCATATCTAAAACCTCCTATTATAATTCTATTTGACTACCTTCAGCAAGTGTTACAATTGCTTTTTTGTAACGACTAGTAGTCCCTGCATAACGTCCAACTCTTTTATATTTTGGTTTAACGTTAATTGTATTTACTCTTAATACTTTTACTCCAAATATTTTTTCAACTGCTTGTTTTATTTGGACTTTATTGGCATCGTTTTTAACTTTGAAAACGATTTTATTACCCTTTTCTGCTATTTTTGCACTTTTTTCAGTAATAACAGGGGCAATTATTACATCTCTATAATTTCCTATCATTATCTAAGTACCTCCTCAAGCATTTTAACTGCTTCTTCAGTAATAACTACATTATTATAGTTTAATACATCATAAGTGTTGATTTCATGAGATTCGATTACTTTAACATTACTTAAATTACGAGAAGCTAAAATTAAGTTATCAGTTAATTCTTTAACAACGATTAAAGTTTTTCCTGTTACTTTTAAATCTTCTAATAATTTGATGAAATCTTTTGTTTTATTGTTTGAAAGTTCAATATTTTCAACAACAACGATTTCATTTTCTCTAGCTTTATAAGTTAAAGCTGATTTTAAAGCTAATCTTCTTTCTTTTCTATTTTGTTTTTTTGTATAATTTCTTTCTGTTGTAGGTCCAAATACTACTCCACCACCAACAAAGTGAGGTGCACGGATAGATCCTTGACGAGCATTACCTGTTCCTTTTTGTCTCCATGGTTTTCTTCCACCACCAGAAACTTCACTTCTTGTTTTAACTTTGTGAGTTCCTTGTCTCATAGATGCTTGTTTTAAAACCACTGCATCATATATTGTTTGATTATTTGGTTCAATTCCAAATACTTCATCGCTTAATTTAATGTCTTTAATCTTTTCACCTTTTACATTTAAAAGAGCTATTTTAGGCATATTTCTTCCTCCTTTCATCACAATAATTTTTTATATAATGTTTAAATTTAATTATTCAGTTACTTCTTGTGATGATTCTTCTTTTACTTCTTCAGTTTCAGTAGTTTCTTCTACTTCTTCAATAGCTTTTGGTTCTTCAAATGAAACTAATTCTAAAGTTTCTTTGATTTTACCTTCATTTTTAATAGCTGATTTGATTATAACTAAAGACTTTTTAGGACCTGGAACATTACCTTTAACTAAGATAACATTGTTTTCTAAGTCAACCATAACAATTTCTAAGTTTTGAACTGTTACTGTATTTGCTCCCATATGTCCTGGTAATTTCTTACCTTTTAAAACACGCATTGGTCTCATTGTTCCTAGTGAACCAACACCTCTATGGTATTGTGAACCATGTCCCATAGGACCTCTGCTTTGATTAAAGCGTTTGATAACACCTTGGTAACCTTTACCTTTGCTTACACCAGTTACATCTACCATTTCACCTTCTGCAAAGATATCAACTTTAATTTCTTGACCTAAAGTATAGTTACTTGCGTCTACATTTCTGATTTCTTTTAAGAAGCGCTTAGGTGATGTATTTGATTTTCTAAGATGTCCCATCTCAGGTTTGTTACTTAATTTTTCTCTCTTTGTTTCGAATGCTAATTGAATTGCATCATAACCGTCAGTTTCAGTTGTTTTAATTTGTGAAACAACATTAGGTTCAACCGAGATAACAGTTACAGGAATTAATTTACCATTCTTAGCAAAAACTTGAGTCATTCCAACCTTGCGGCCTAAGATTCCTTTTCTCATTTTTTCCTCCTATAATTATTTAATATTTATTTCAACACCACTAGGTAAATCCAATCTAGTCATAGCCTCGATTGTGTCTTTACTAGGATTATTGATAACAATTAGTCTTTTATGTGTTCTCATTTCGAATTGTTCACGAGAATCTTTATCCTTGTGAACAGCTCTTAAGATTGTAACTTTTTCAACTTTTGTTGGTAGTGGTACTGGTCCACTAACTTCTCCGCCAGTTCTTTTAATAGTTTCAACAATCTTACTTGCAGCTTGATCGATAGTTCTTGGATCATATGCTTTTAAATTAACTTGAATTCTATTAGACATATTGTATCCTCCTTTCGTCTATATCTTGTATAGGCATACTCCGTGTAAGTTACCTGACATTTGAGGTTTACCTTTGTTTTATAAAAACAACTTAACCTGGTGTGTCAGCAATCTCCCACATCTACGCAGTCACACATAAGACGATTATATCAACAATTTAAAATAAATGCAAGTATTTTTAAATATTTTTTCAAAATACGTGGATTTTTATTTGAAATTCCGTTTTAATAAAATAACGGAATTAAGTCTGAT
>URBY01000022.1 GCA_900546245.1 uncultured Mycoplasmatota bacterium
ATAAAAACGGCATTAATTCTGAAAAAGAAAAAAGTTCGTAAAAAAACGAACTTTAGTCTAAAAATTCACGTATTTTTTCAAAATATTTTTTCAAAATATGTTCATAATATTATTTTAATGTAAAAAATAAATAAAAAGAACACTTAGTCCTCTACTACGTATGGATTAATTTGTGTTCCTTCTCCGCTTGTTATTACAACATTATTATTTAATTTAATAACAATAAACATATTAGCTTTTTCTTCATTTGTAAATTCGTTATTAATTGTTATAGCCTTATATGTATCTTCATCTTTAAGCCAAACATTATTATCAACATTAATAAATGAACTTCCATTTAAAATTGTTTGTTTATATAATGCATTTGTTAATATTTCTGTTTTACCCCACATTTTGTTGACTGCATTTTCACTAAAGTTATCATTGTTATAATAGTTAATATAATTTTCTATATCATTTTTATTTATAACATCATTTGTTTCCCTTATTAAATATGTATGTCTAAACTTATCAACCTTTATTATTCTATAAATATCTCCATTAAATACAACATAATTTTGTGCATTTTTTCCTTTATATACAAATTCATCATTTTCGTTATATACATTAGAATTATTATTTTTATTTTTTACTAAATCATATATTGTATTTCCCTCAACATAATTATAGCTTATATCTCCATTATCATTAGTAATTAATACTTTAGTATTTTTATCATATTCTTGATCAGTTAATGGATTTTTTGCACTATCTTTTATATAACCATCTTTAACAAGATCTGGTACTGTATATTCAGTTACAATAGATGAATTTACATCTGCCAAATATTTAAGTTTAGCGCTATCTACAATATTCTTTTTTGAAACATTATATGCAGTTAATCTTGAATTACCTATTACGTTTATTATCTTTGGATACGCAATTGAACTTATAATTCCTAAAATCGCTACCACAGCTAATAACTCAACCATCGTAAATGCTTTTTTACTCATAACTACCCCCCCAATGTATAAATTTGTTCACCATTATAATTATAATAATTTAAAGAACTAATTATATAATTATCATATATTTCAACTTTATCACTAACTTTTATACTTAATTCTTTTAAGGTGTTTAGATTAATAAGAAATTTTTCACCATTATAAGTACCTTCTATAATTGGATACTTAGTTGTTATTGTATCAAAATCATCATAATTAGCCTTTATTACAACTTTTCCATCTGAGTTAATTATACCATATTTATTATTTTCTTTAAAAATAAATAATTCATTTTTTGATATTTTTTTAACATTTTTAAATAAATTATCATTTAAGAATATTATCTCATCATATTTTTCATCAATTATTTCTTTTCCTTTTGAATCAATTACTCCATATAAATTATCATTACTAACAATAGCATAACCATTCTTATTAAAATCTGATAATTCTTCATATGCTTTTTTTGTTATAACATTACCTTTTTTATTAACAAATTCATATTTATCATTTTCAGTTTTAATTTTTAAATAACCATTAACATACTTATTATCATAAGGTTTTAAGTCGCTAAATGTTCCAAACTCTTTTGATGGAGTATAAATTGTATACATTATTTTTTTTGCATTAAAATTATACTGTTCCTTTAATATTACGCCATCAGAATATGTATATTTAATGCTCTCATCATTATTAATTACTTTCTTGTCTATTATATTAATATAATCTATACTAGCATCTTCTTTTATACCTATTGCAATATTAGAATTTAAGTTTTCAACTCTTATTCTTTTATAATCTGATGATTCATAAACTACTTTGTCATTTTTTATTATAAAATATTTATTTTTTCCAGAGCTATTCTTTATATAAAAAACATTATTATCAAGTACATTAATATCATCTAATGTATATTTATATACTTCTTTACCAGTAGTTGTATTTATTATTGTTGATGAAGAATTTATCTTTATTTTTGCATATAAATCAGAATCATTTCCTTCAGTTAAATTTGATATTTCAATAGAAATATTTCTATCATCTACTTCATCTACTTTATATGTATATATTTCTTTACCATCACTATTCATAATTCCCATTGTTTCATCTCTTGTAAAAATAAATACACCGGATTTTGAATATGTTAAATTATCATATTTGAATCTTGTAAGTTCATCTAAATTTTCGTTTAATAACCCCATTTTAAGCCCATCACTCGTGAATTTACTTACAACATATCTATTGCCATATAGAGTTGCTGTAAAAATATTACCAAATGCAATTTTTGTTTTACCTTTACTATCTAATATTCCATATAAACTATTATAATTTTTAACAACTGCATATCCTTTATAATAATCTGTTCCATATAAATATTTTGGTTTTACAATTACTTCACCAGAATTATCAATATAACCAGTCTTTGCTTTTTCTTCTATTTTAATTAAATTAACATTATCTGCTTTAGCATTATTTAAAAAAATATATATACCCAATATTGATACAAAAGCAAAAGCAATAACAGGAAAAAATTTACTCATCTTTTGAACTACAAGTTCACTTTTTTGTTTTGAAATAATATTTTTAACATTTTTAACATTTTTATCATTATTGTTAATTTTTTTACCGTTAAGTATTGATTCTTCCAAATCAGGTTTAAAAATATTACCTGGTTGTTCTTCTTGATCTTTTGTTATGTTATTAATTAAATTTTCTTGTTCCTGATTATCAAATACATTATTATTTAATTCATCAGTTTTTTCTTCTTTAGATAAATCTTTATCAATTTCAGCATTTGTTACATAATTAGTATTATCAACTATATTTACTTTTTCATCATTCTTTAATTCCTCATTTGGTAAAGTTGGATTAAAGAAGTTATTAATTTCTTCAGAATCTATATTTGATTCAGGTGAAACAGTATCACCATTTTTATCTTCTTCTTTTTGCTTTTTATCTGTATTTTCATCATCAATAGGAGAAAATGGTAAATCATCATCTAAATTATAATCATCTAAATTATTCATTTTTTTCCTCCTATTCTTTATTAATATAATAACATATCTTTACAATAAAAAAAAGATTATAAAGAAAAAAGATTGTTAAAAACAACCTATTCTACAATATGGGCTTTTACAACAATTCTTGATTTACCACCATTTTCACAAGTAACTAATGTAACATGATAATCATCAGTTTTTACTAAATAACTTGTATCATTAGGTTCTACATACCTACTTACAGAATAAACTGTATATTCCATATTTCTTCCTTTATTATCTGATATATTTATTTTATCACCATTTTTTAAATTTCTAATTGGATAGAAAAATGAACTTTTTCCTCTAAAGTTATGTGCAGATATTACAAATCCACCCTTTTCATTTAAATCAACACCATATGTTTTTATTGCACCTATATTCATTGCTGCATATGTATGTTCTTTTAATATTACTGTATTAATTCCAACTCTTGGTATTTCTATTCTTCCAAGAATCGTATATCCTTTATAACTAACTGTATACGTTTGATTTTCTGGTATTTCTTCTTTTTTCTTTTCTATTTTATTTTCAAATAGTTCAAGAGCATATTTTTCTTGATTATTTAATTTTCTTTCACGAAAATTATCATAAATCATCATAAAAGTTATTAAATATAAAGCAAATATAAATAAAAATATTAATATATTTATAAACTTTTTCATATGCCTCTCCTATTCTTTTATTTAATTATAACATAATTTTTATTTCATTTCATCAGGTAAATTTAAATTCATGTAATTAAGAATGAAAGGTGCTATATCAGATAACTTATTTACATTTTCTATATTTAAATTTTTATCAGTTACAATAAATGGTACTAAATTAGTTGTATGACTTGTTACCACATTACCATTTTCATCTATCATTTCTTCAGCATTACCATGGTCAGCAGTTATTATAAATAAATATTCATCTTCCATGCATTTCTTATATAATTTACCTATCATTTCATCTATAGTTTCAATTGCTTTTTTAGTCATATTATAGTTTCCAGTATGTCCAACCATATCACCATTCGCAAAATTTAAGAATATGAAATCATAATTATTATCCATTTTCTCTAATAAATTTGAAGTTATTTCTCTAGCACTCATTTCTGGTTTTAAGTCATAAGTTGCTACTTTAGGTGATGGAATTAAAACTCTGTCACAAAGATTTAAATCTAAATCTCTTCCTCCATCAAAGAAATATGTAACATGTGCATATTTTTCTGTTTCTGCTATTCTAAGTTGTTTTTTTCCTAATTTAGATAAGTATATTCCAAGTGTATTATCTATTATTTCTTTTTTAAATGCTATATCCGATTTAACATCATCTGATACATACATCATAGTTGTTAAATATAAATTATTAAAGATTTTTCTATCAAATCCATCAAAGTTAGGATCAACTAAACTTCTTAATATTTGTATTGCTCTATCGGGTCTAAAATTTGCCCAAATTATACTATCATTTTCTTCTATTTTACCTGAATCATCTATTATAACAGGTTCAATAAATTCATCTGTTATTCCCTTTTCATAACTATCAGTTATATATTTTTTATAGTCATCACACTTATTTCCAGTATTATTAACAATAACATCATAACATTTTTTTAATCTATCCCATCTTTTATCTCTATCCATTGCATAATATCTACCTGAAATAGTACATATTTTACCTATACCTAATTCATTTATTTCATTATTTAAATCATCAATATACAAAATACTTGATTCTTTAAATGTATCTCTTCCATCTGTAAATATATGAAAATATACATTAGAAAAATCTTCTTTCTTACATAGTTTTAATAGTGCTTTTATATGATTAATATGGCTGTGAACACCTCCATCACTTAAAAGTCCCATTATATGTAATTTTGAATTATTTTCTTTTGCATGTTTAATTGCATTTAAGAATGATTCATTAGAATAAAAACTCTCATCTTTTATTGCTCTATTAATAAGTTCTAGTGATTGATATATTATTCTTCCAGCACCTATTGTTAAATGCCCAACCTCACTATTTCCCATTTGTCCATCAGGAAGTCCAACAAATGTTCCTGATGCATTTATTCCTTTATTAGGATATTCTTTCATTAAATAATCTATATTTGGTTTATTAGCATTGATAAGCGCATTACCATCTTTTATTTTACTTAATCCTACTCCATCTAAAACACATAATAATACTTTTTTCATTTTCTTATTCCTCCTCAAGCAACTTAAAAAAGGTTAAACTAATAACCTAAATCTTTTAATACTTTATTAACATCTTTTTTATACTCTTTATCTGCGACTACATTAACAATAACATTGTCCACTCTATATAATTTAAAATACTTACCTTTAGTGCTTTTTACATAAGAATAATTATTTTTTGTTTTTAATTTATAATATTTTTTATCCTTGTATAAATCATTAACATACTTAATTGCATCATCAGTTTTTGCATATTCAATATAAAATACTTGAACATTTCCGTCACCTGCTTCTAAATATCTAGTAGTTGTAATATCATAATCTTTAGATTTATCTAAAACTACATATTCATGTTTAGAATTAAAATATTCACTATATTCTGTGTATGATAATTTATCATAATTTTTACCACATCCAGTTAATATTACCAAAGAAAATATTACTAAAAAGACTTTTACTATTTTTTTCATTTAAGCACCTTCCTATTCTATTTATAGAATAGCATAAATTTAATATTTTATCAATCTTTATATGCTTCTAATCTATTAATTTTTACTCCTTTTTCACTAAATTTTCTCTCATACTCTGTCATTACATTATTTTTAAAATCACTATTATGTAAATCTAATGAAATATTTTTTAATTTATAACCAAATTCACTTAAAGATTCTATGGAAAATTCAAATAAAGCTGTATTATCTGTTTTCATAAATATTGTTTTTTTACCTTTAAATATATTTTCGTATCTATTTAAAAATCTTTCATGTGTAAGTCTTTTTTTAGCAGCACGTGATTTTGGCCATGGATCTGAAAAATTTAAATAAATTAAATCTATTTCTTTATCAAATACATCTTCTATAAGTCTAGCATCCATTCTTATTAATTTTAAATTATCTAACTCTTCATTTTCTAGTTTTTGTACTGCTTTTACAATAACACTATCATACATCTCAATACCAATAAAATTAATATTTGGATTATTCTTTGCCATGCCTATTATAAAATCACCTTTACCCATTCCTATTTCTATATGAATAGGTTTATCATTACCAAATACATTTTTCCATTTACCTTTATTTTCTTCTGGATTTAAAATAATGTATTTTGAACTTTCTATTATTTCTTTTGAACCTTTTACATTTCTAAGTCTCATAAATTTCACCCAAATTAATTATACTATATGGTACACAAAAAATAAATATATGAATATACTAAAATTGAAAGAAAATAAGGAGGATAACCTATGAATAATTATGATAAAACTTTCGTTTATGATGAAAGACCATCATTTGAATCTTATAATAGTATGAATATGCAGTACCCTAGTATGCCTATGATGCCTGTATATCCAGGTAATATGATGATGCCAAACATGAATAATAACTCTAATAGTTATAATAATTTAGAATCAAGAGTTTCAACTTTAGAAAAGAAAATTCAAAATCTTGAAAATAAACTTCAAAAATTAGAAAATAATCTATACCCAAAAGCAGTTGATTATACTGAAATGAGTAGTGATTATATAAATGCATCTTATCAAAATTCAATGAATATAATGTAAAAGGCACCAAATGGTGCCCTTTATTTATACATAATCATAGCGGAAAAACAATATATTTGTTCTTCTGAAAACATTGCAATACTTACCTGAAACTTTATATCTATAATATCAGTATGTTCAGATAAAAATTCATTTACTCTTTCTTCCAAATCTGCCTCATGACTTTCATCAAAAATTTTAACTTTCATATTCTTCACCTAACTATATTATAAAACTAATATAGTTATTTTTTTGTCACATAATAGGCTGTTATCTTTTTATTTTCATATTCATATTTTATTAATACTTTTACTGTTATTTCATTTTTTAAATCATCAATACTACCAGTATATGGTATATATCCCGCTAAAACTACACCCTCTGGTTTCTCACCTTCAGTAAGTGTTACAGTATCATCAAAAATTCCTACACTTGGAAAAACATCATCTGTTTGTTTATCATGAATCGCAAGCGCTGTTATATTTTTAACAGTTCCTTTTACATTATCAACAGAAACCTCAAATCTAATTTCGTTATCATTTTCTTTTGTATATTCTACATTAACGTCAAATGGTAAATTTTCTGAACTTTCTTCTTCTTTTTTTAGTTCTTGTACATATTTAATATAAGTATCTTTATTACCTTCATTTTCTTTTTTTTCTTCTTTTACAGGTTCAGATTTATTTGTACAACCAACTATTATTAAGCTTAAAAATATTAAAACTATTAAAGTTATTATTTTATTTTTCATATTATATTACCTCTATAAAATATTCTTCAATTATTTTTTTCATAACTATTGGAAGATTTTCCTCATAAACATCTAACTGTTCATTATATCCATCCATAGAACTCATTGGTTTATCAGTTACTCCCTTTATTATAATACATTTTACATTATTTGTCTTACATATTTTTAAAACTGCATAACTTTCCAAATCTGATGCATCAATACTATTACTTGCTAAAAAAGTATAATCATTCCAAAGTACAAGAGCTTTATCACTAGTACCAAGTACTCCATCATAATACTCATTTGGCATGGAAACTTGATCAGGAACTAAATATAATTCTTCATCTATTTCTTCTTCTAACTCCCTAATAATATAATCATAATCAATTACTTTACTTGGAATAACTATATCACCATAATTAAGTCCTTCATTAGATGATGTACACGTTCCTATTACAATTAATTTTTCCAAATTAAATTTATCTATCATATACTGAGCTGCTGCTGATGAATTTATTTTTCTAATTCCACTTCTAAAAAACACTATATCTTTACCTCTAAATTCAGTCCTATAATATTCTCCAAAAGGATATTTTTCTAAATAATCTTCTCCTATATTATATATTTTTAATAACTCATTAAATTCCTTTTTTGATGAAATTAATACTCCTACCAAATTATTCACCCACTTCTTCTTTTGTTATTTCTTCTTTATATCTAGTATTAAATAAATCGTCATCTTCTAATACTTCTATATCATCCATATCTATTTTTGGAAGTTCATCAATGCTTGATAAATTAAAATAATCTAAAAAATAATTTGTTGTTTTATATAAATTAGGTTTACCAGGTAAATCACTTTTACCATCTTCAACAATAAATCCTTTTGAAACAAGATTTCTAATCATTTGTGATGAATTAACTCCTCTTATTTCATCTACTGATATTCTTGTAATTGGTTCATTATATGCGATTATTGCAAGTGTTTCAAGTGCTGACTTACTAAGTGTATTACTAACTTCTTCTGTTAATTTTTTTATATATTCTTTGTTTTGTGCCTTTGTTACAAGTTTATATTTATTACCTAATAATTTTAAGGTTATTCCCCTATCTTCTTTTTCGTATAATTTTTTTAAAATATCTAATTCTTCATTTAATTTTTCTTCATCTATTTCTAAAATACTTTCTAGTTCTTCTATTGATAATCCATCTTCACCTACTGCAAAAAATAAAGATTCAAGTACACTACTCATTTACTTCACCTTCTTTTAAACTTACTACAATATTATTAAAATTATTTTCTTGAATAATATTTATTTCTCCAAATTTAGCCATTTCAAGTATTGATAAAAAAGTTACAACAACATATTCTCTTGTTTTTACTTCAAATAAATCAAAGAATGATACCTTTTTATTATCTCTTAATATATTTCTAATATCTTTAGTTCTATCAGTTACTGATATTTCTTTTTTTGTTATTTTTGTTTCAAGTGGCTTTTCATCTTCTTTTCTTTTTAAAAAATCAGATAATGCTTTTGTTAAGTCTTCTACTGTAACACTTCCATCATTTGTAATTTCATAATCAGTAAATTCACCTAAATTAATTGGTTCTTTTGTATATATGTTTCTTCTATCATCTTCGAGTGTCTTAAATGTATCAACCATATCTTTATATTTCTTATATTCAACAAGTCTATTTATTAAATTTTCTCTTGGATCTTCTTCATATTCATCATCTTCATCATTTTTACTATTTGGTAAAAGAAGTCTAGATTTAAGTTCAATTAATTCTGCTGCCATAACTAAATATTCAGATGCTACTGTTAAATTCATTTCTTCCATTCTTCTAATAAATTCTAAATATTGTTCTGTAATTTCTTCTACTGAAATATCATAAATATCCATTTCACTAGTTTTAACTAAATGTAAAAGTAAATCAAGGGGACCTTCAAAATCATTAATAACAAATTTATAATCCATTTACTTCACCTACTTTTCACTATAAACCATTATAACATATATAATTAGAATAGCAAAAGAAAAAATTTAGCAATATGCTAAATTTATTGTTGTCTCATGCTTATAATATTTATAATTCTTTTACATATTCATCCAATTTCTCTTCATCTTTAAATACCTTTATATGGTTATCACCATTACATAAAAGAACACTTTTTTTAATTTCATACATTTTTCTAACATTTTCTAAAATAACAATTCTATTTTGTGAATCTATTTTGTGTCTACCTAGTATATTAACCATAATACGATTTATTTGATCATTTATATAATTAACTATACCTGAGTTCCCACTATCTATTGCCTTTGACTTTTTTAATTTTAATTCTTCCAAAAGCTTATTATATTCATCTATATTGTATAAAGAAAATGTTAAACTATTTTCTCTTACAAATAATATATCATTTTCTTTTGTTAATATTGATTTTTTTGGTATTATTAATCTGCCTTTATCATCTAACGAATGATTCTCTCTATCTATATACATATAACAATCCCTCTCTGACGGTTATATACTATATACCATTTTATTTATTTTGTCAAAAAAAGAAAGTTATTTACTAATTTCTTTAATTAGTGTTACATTACTTTCTTTTTCATATTTAATTTTTACTTTATCACCATTATTTATAAATGGTAATAAATCTTTATTAGTTTTAATAGATACCTTATAATTTTTATTTTCACTATCAGTAATATAATAATATGTATTACTATCCATTATTACATCTTTAATATTAGTTATAGTTATTTCTTTTTCTTTTGTTTCTGAGTTAGTTACTTCTTCGCCTATATCATTTAAGTAATTTTCAGCCGCTTTCTTTATTCCACTTGATGCATCTGTTACAACGACTTTTTGATAATCTACAACATCTACAAATGCATACATTTTAACAAGACCTGCATTATCTTTTAATGATATCAAATATGTTGGTCTATTATTTAAATTAATTAAAAGTGGAAATGTTGATGTGTAGTTCATTTGTTGTACTTGACCTTTAGCAGATGCCATCGCAGAATATTCTTCTGCTCCTGCGATAGAATAAAAATTAGTTTCTTTAGTTCTCATATTAGTTAATGTAAATCCTATATTTGATTCATCACTAATAACAGACGTGATACCTGTATATAAATATATATCATCATCCATTGCTAAATAATTGTATCCATCTGTTGTTTTAACTACGCCTTTTTGTCCAAATATAGTATTAAAGAATCCATTTTTATATTGTCCCCAATCATCAATTTGTTCAATAATAAGATCAGCTTCATACACATGGTCTACCCATTTTGGAACATCCTTAACAGAATATTTTTTTGATTCCCCTGTAATAGGATTTAATATAACTATACCTGATACTTCTCTTTTAAGTCCAACACCTGTATATTTTATTACCTCCGCAATCCAGTATGGATTACCATTATTATCTATTTCAAAATTTAAACTACCAAATATTTCTGTTGGATAAGAAAATCTAAGTTTTCTCTCTAATCTTTCATTAAATAAAGCAGATGGCATATATTTCATACCTTTATCTAATTTAACAAGTTTAGATTCTCCATTAGTTGAATCAACTGTAATATATCCTTTTACTCCTTCTTTTCTATTTGTAAAATATTTTATTACTCCATTATATTCAAGAGGTGTTACTCTAATAATTTTATCATTATAATTTATTTGTGTATATAAATTAGATACATCAAATTGTGAAACAAGTTCACTCATTTGACCCATTGTCCTATCTCCTAATTTTTCACTTGAATCTCTATCTAATAATGGTATTTTTGAAAAATCTACCTCTTTTACTTTATCTGTAAAATTATTATTTTCATTTACTTTAATTATACTATAATAAGATTTTGAATTAAAAAGTGGTGAACAAACAAAATTTACAATCAAAGTTAAAACTATAATAATAGGTATTACCATAAGTAATTTATAACTTTTATAATTAAGATTTGTATTCTTTCCTTTAACAAGTCTTGTAATAGTAACAGATGCACTTAAAAGTGAATTAATTACAAAATATACTACAATAGCCATTACTACAAATGTCCAAAATAAACTACTATGAACATTTATTGGTGGAAGCATTGCATAATAAAATACTCCCATAATTAATACTGTAAATAATATACTAAATATTCCTGAATGTTTTCTTATCATTTAATCATTTCTCCTTTATTATAGTATAGCATTAATATATATTTTTTCAACTATAAAAAAAGAAATATGATTTTTATTTTCATATTTCATTTATCTTTTCTATTTTTTATAAAGGCTAAAATTAAAAATATTAGATATAAAACAAAAAATGGAAAAAATATATCAAAGTATGATATGAAGTCTTTAAACATAGTATTACCTCTTATCATATTATATTTTTAATTTTAAATAATGTTAAAAGGAATAAATGATTATTCCTTTTTAAACTTTTTATTTATCCAATCTTTTCCATCTATTACTCTTGAAACAAGCATAGAAGATGATGTATCACCTACAACATTTAATAAAGTTGCGGCAGGATCTATTATTGTTGCGACAATTGTTAAAATTGGAAGTGCTGTAAGTGGGAATCCCATCATTGTAATAATAAGTGTTTCAGATATTGTTCCACCACCTACTGGAATTGCAGTTACTAAAAGTGTTGAAATAAGTGCAACTAATATTACTTTTCCTGTGCTTACATCTGCATTAAATAAATATACCAAAAACATAATTTTAAATACACTACCAATAACAGAACCATCTTTATGGAAACTTGTTCCAAGTGGAATCATTGTTTCAGCAATATCATCTGATACACCAATATTCTTTGCACTTGTTATATTTACTGGTATGGATGCTGCCGACGAACATGTTGATACAGATGCTAATGTTGGTGGTAATATATTTTTCCAGAATAATTTAAATCCCTTTTTACCACCTGAAATAAATGCATATAAACTATATATAACAAAATAGAATATTATTGCAGTTAAAGTATATATTACAAAAGTTTTTGCATAACCTACAGCAATTTCTGCACCAAATGTTCCAACAAGATTTGCAAAATAAGCACCTAATCCTATTGGAGCATAATAAAATGTGAAATCAATAAATTTAAATATTATTTTGTTAAAAGATTCTAATACTTTTACTGCTGGTTCTGCATCTTTTCCTACCTTTGATATAGCAAGACCTATTAATATTGAAAATATTACAAGCGCTATTATATTTTCTTTTGTTAATAATAGTGAAAAATCATTAACACTTATGGCTTCCACTGTTCTAGATAATATACTTATTTTTTCACTATCTTTTGTGCTTTCATTACCCAATACATCTATTATTTTACTAGAATCCTTAGTGTCTACAAGTTTTATAGAACTAGTTACAACAAGACCAACAAGAGCTGCAACTATAGATGTAACTAAAAATGTTAAAAATATTGTAATTAATACTTTACCTAATCTTTTTGGTTCTTTTATTTTAGCGATAGATACTGTTATTGTTAAAAATATAAGTGGAACAATAATAATAAACATTAAATTCATATATAAATCACCAAGTGGTTTAAGTACTGTTACTTTTTCTTTAAAGATAAGACCTAATATCCCACCTATTATAACTCCTAATAATAAAAGTATTGTTCCTTTATAATTTTTCCATACTTTCTTCATACTACTTCCTCCTTACTATAATAATATTATAAAAAATAAAATTAAATTACAATTACTAATATACCTCTCCTACATTTTTATTTGAAATTATTTCATTAACAAATGATGATCTTTTACTATATGGTGCAAGTGGAGTTAATATATATATACTATTTTTCGTTCTAGTAAGTGCAACATAAAACAATCTTCTTTCTTCTGGATATTCTATTTTTTCTTTGCTTTGTTTATTTAGAACATCTATAATAGGTTCATCTTTAATTTTACTTGGAAAACCATGAGAACCATTAATTGCATTAATTAAAATTACATTATCATATCCAAGTCCCTTAGATGAATGAATAGTTAAAAAATCAATTTTTACATTGCTATTTGGTATATATACTATAGAATCGTTAGTACCTTTTCTAAAGATTTTATTATCAATCAAAAATTCTATGTCTTCATTATATCTACCAAGAATTAATATATTACCTTTTTTATCATTCTTAATTATTCTTTGTATAATAGATATTACAGTTTCCTTTTTATCATTTTCTAATAAAGTACTGTAATACACTATTTTTATTGGCTTATTTAAATGTTTAATTGATTGCAGTTTTTTTTGAAATTGTTGTGTATTTTTACTAACAAATTCACCAGCTACATCAACAAGTTCCTGACTATTACGATATGTTTTTGTTATTTTTAGTATTTCTGAATATCCCATTAAGGAATTAAAATTTGTAAATAAATCTACATCTGAACCAGAAAATCCATATATCGCTTGCCAGTCATCACCAACAGCAACTATTTTTGATGAAAAAATATCTGATAACTCTTTTATAAAATTGTATCTTTGCATTGATATATCTTGATATTCATCAATAATTAAATAGTTATAATCTAAAAATGAATTTTTTTCTTTAACCCGTCTTACAGATTTATATGCATAATTTATCATATCGTTAAAATCTACTTCCATATTTCTATGAATAGTTTTATCATAATATTCATATATTGGTTTTATAAATTTTAATTGTAAAATTGTTTTTTCATCTACTTCTTTGCTTAATAATTCATCAAAATCATTCTTGTCATACCCACTATTTTTAAATCTATTTATAAATGTACATACTATATCTATAAATTTAAAATATTGAATAGTTTTTGAAGTATTCATTAATCTATAAAATATATCTTTATCTGTTCTTTTAATTGTATTAATATTTTGTTTCTTTATCTCATTTTTTAATTCACTTAAATAATCAGTTTTATCTTCATATTCACTATATAATTCTATTAAATACGTTTTATATTTTTTATGAAGTTCTCTTTTTTTCTCTATTAATTTATTATATAAACTCACATCATCTATCGATACTCTACCATTTTGTTCATATTTTGAAAGACCATAATATTCTATATAAAAATCGTATCCAGGTGCATGAACCGTAAAATCTGGAGAATAAGATCTATTATCATCAACTTTATATGGATACATTTTTTCATATTCATATGTATATCCATTTTCAAACAAATAATTTGCAATTTCACATTCCGGTCTTGATTTAACAAATTCACCATTTATTGTCATTAAATTATCCAATCTTTGTTTTATAATTTTATTACTATATTCATACAAATTTTCTTTATTTTTAAAATAGATTTTACCAACATAAGATCTAAAATATTCATCAAAACTATTATAATCTAATACATCATCGTTAAAATGAACATATTTATCAAAGTAAGTAATAAATTTCTTAAGCATTTCTTTATCTGAAAAAACCTTTTTTTCAATATATTTTTGAATAAGTTCCCTCATCCTATACTCAGAAGCAATCTTAAGTGGTTTATTAAACATATTCCTTAAAAATTTCATTCCAAGTTTATGAAATGTAAGCACTTCAACATTAATTTTAAAATCATGATTTATTCTTTCACTAAGTTCTAATGCAGCTTTATTTGTAAATGCAAGCAATATTATTTTTTCTGGATTAACTGAGCATTTATCAACTAAATATTTTACTTTAGCCGCCATTGTTGTTGTTTTTCCAGAACCAGCTCCTGCGATTACTAATGAGTAATCTTCATCTGTTAATATTGCTCTTCTCTGTTCATCATCTAAGATTATATTTGAATCAAAATTTTTAAACATATTATCAAAATAATCTTTGTATTCAATGAGTTTTCTTTCAATAAAGTTTTTATTATGTAATTCAACAATTCTATATCCATCATTAACAATTTTAACACTCTTATTATATAAATTCTTATCAACTCTACCTTCAATTTTCTCTAAATTTAACAAAATTTTATTTTTATCAAAAATATTGTCGATAATTTGTTTATTTATATATATGTCTTTTTTTAGTATGTTTTCAAATTCATTAACAAAGTTTGATAATTTACAATTATAATCCATAATATCACCTGCTATTTTATAATATAATTATACAATAATCTTTTTATTTTGTCTTATTTTTCTACAATTTATATAATTTGGTATGTTTTTTTAAAATATTTAATTATTTAAAGTCATTATCATATTAAATATATTAATAAATGTGTTATAATGTTTCTAGTGTCTTCGTAGCTCAGTAGGATAGAGCAACCCCCTCCTAAGGGGTAGGTCGGCAGTTCGATTCTGCCCGGGGACACCAGATTGATTAATATTCGGATAAATATATCCGAAAACAGATATATTAGCTAACATTCCTGTTACTGCAAAAAAACTATTTCTTTACGAAATAGTCTTTTTTTAATGCTTTAAAGCTTCTAACATCTTTTTCCATAGTTTTGTACTTGAATAATTAAGTATACCTTCTTTATATATTTTAAGTCCATATTTTATTAATAAATAAATTACAACAACCATTAATAAAATTGATAATAAAATATCTTTAAACCCAATAACACCAGTTACTAATAATGATGGAGATAATATAGCTGATATAAAAGGAACATAAGAGAGTATTCTTATAAATAATGCACCATCAAACATAGAATTCATTATTGCTAAATAAAAACCTACTAATGATACTACGAATATTGGAGTTTGAAGTTGTTGAAAATCTTCCATATTGGTTGTCATTGATGCAAGTATTCCCGCAATTAATGAATAACCAAATAATGTGATAATCATTAATATTATTACCATTGGTATATCTGATATGACGCTATTTAATATTCCATTTATGTCTATTCCACTAGTAACCTGTGAAATAGCATCTATATTTTGAATACTTTCTAAACTTTTGCCACCTCTTAAAAGTATACCAATTAATGAATAAACTCCAAGTAATAGGCACTGCATTACTATAAATAAATTTGATGCTAATATCTTAGAGAAGAAATGTACTTTAGTTGATACATTAGAAATTATTATTTCCATACTTCTTGTTGATTTTTCTTCATTTATTTCAGCTCCAACCATTTGAACTACAAGAGTTATAAGCATAAAGAATGGAAGAATAACAATTGGAGTTACAACTCCCATTACAAATTCATTTTTTTCTTCTTCTTCACTTTTATTTTTCTCAACATATTCCCTTTTTATTTCAACACTTTTGCTTATTTTATTCAAATCATCTGGGCTTATACCAACCTCTTCCATAGCAAGGTTTTGTTTAGCCATTGTTATAGATGAATTTATTAATTGATATAAATTAGAATTTATATATCCATATGTTATCATTGTTGTTTTAATAATATTATCATCATCTTCATTTATTACAATTACAATATCTTCATCTTTTTTTACTTTTTTTCTAGCCTTTTTTTCATCATCTATTTTTGTTATTTTATATTTTAATCCTGTATCTATAATTGTTTCTTCTTTTTCCATGGTGTTTTTAAATATTTCATATGTTTTGTTTGTATTATCTACTATCATAATATTATTTTGTTTGTCAAAATTACCACCAAAAAATAATACTATTTTATCAATATTCATTAATGCAGCAAGTACTATAAATAAAAGAATATTTACAATAATAAATGTTTTACTTTTTATCTTTTTTTCTAAACTCATTTTTGTTAGAAACCAAAATTTATTTTTCACGAACAACACCTACCTCTTTTGTAAATATTTCATGAAGTGATAACTCTACGACTTCAAACTTTGTTACATTTTTACATTTAGCAACGTATTCAAAAATAGATTTAGCGTATTTTTTATTTTCTATTTTTACTTCTATTTCATCACCTTTTATAGTTACATTTTTAACTCCTTCAAGTTCACTTAATTCAGATTTAGATATATCAGCTTTTATAAGAATTTTTCTTTCATCATAACTATTTTTTATATCTTTTAAATTACCTTCTATTATTGTTTTACCATGATCCAATATAAGTAATTTTTCACAAAATAGTTCAACATGATTCATTTGATGAGATGAAAATATAATAATTGTACCATTTCCTTTTAATTCATTAATAACATCTATGAACATATCTACATTTATAGGATCAAGTCCACTAAAAGGTTCATCTAATATTAATAATTTTGGTTTGTGAATTATTGAAGAAATAAACTGAATTTTTTGTTTATTACCTTTTGATAATTCCTTTATTTTTTTATTTTCATATTCTTCAATATTAAATCTTTTAAGCCATTTTTTTAATTCACATAATATTTCATCTTTTTTCATTGATTTAAGTGATCCATAATAAATCATTAATTCTTTTACAGTAAGTTTTAATAATAAACTTCTTTCTTCTGTTAAAAAACCTATTTCATCAGTTATATTATAGTCTATTTTCTTACCATTTAACGTAATTTTACCACTTGATGGTTCAAGCAAATTCATAATCATTCTAAATGTTGTTGTTTTACCCGCACCATTCGCACCAAGAAGTCCAAATATTTCTCCTTCTTTTACTTCAAAAGAAAGATTATCTACGGCTTTAAAATCATCATAGTATTTCGATACATTTTCTACTTTTAACATATTTACTCCTTTTCTTCTAATGGTTTCATTATTAATATACTTTTATTATCAAGATTAAGTTTATTAAATACTTCTTTTAATTCTTCAAAATTTAATTCTTGAAAATCTTTAAAATCTGTTGTTAATATTTTTTTATTATTCGCATAACTACCAAATAGATAACTCATAACATTTGAAACACCTGTAAAACAATATACAAAATCTGAAATCATTGATTTTTTTATCATATTAAAATATTCTTCATTAAGAGAAAACTCTTTTATTTTTTTATCTAAAATATCTATTATTTTTTCTGGGTAATCAGTAGATACATTAATACTTGGAACGATATAATCCATATATTTATTTGTTCCTATACCAATATTACCATTTATTAGATTTTTTTCTTTTAAATCAAGTCCAAAACCAGTTAGTTTACCAAGATTACTAATAAAAATTATATATAAATATAAATCAAGTTTATGATATGGAATTTTATAATCATTAATAGGTAATTTAAATGAATAAGAAAGTTCACATTTAGAAACATTTTGATAAATTATATTAAATTCTTTATTAACATTTTCTGGTTCATTAATTTTCTTTACTTCAATATCAGTTTCAATATCTACTTTTCTTTTGTCTTCAATCTCTTTAACAAAATTAATTACTTTTTCTTCTTCTTCATTTGTTACTATAATCAAACACATATTACCTGGATTATAAAATGTATTATAACATTTATATAAGTCTTCTTTTGTAATACTATCAATATCTTTTTCTTCACCAACTATTTCTCTTCCATAACCCAAATTTACAAATAGGTTCTTTAATTTTTCAAAGGCAAATACTCTATATGGATTATCTTTACCCATAAATAATTCTTGTTTAATAATACCTTTTTCTTTTTCAACATTTTTGTCAGTAAAATATGGATTTTCAACAAAGTTAATTAATAAATTTAAATTATCATAAAATTTTTCTGTACCACTTACTTGATAAACAGTATGTGTATAACTTGTAAATGCATTACTTGATCCTCCTATTAAAGGAAATTTTTCTAAAACATGTCCATCTTCTTTTTCAAACATTTTATGTTCTAAAAAATGAGCAATTCCATCAGGAAATTTATGCATTTTTTCTTCATTTATTGGGACAAATTCTGTATTAAGTGCTCCATAATTAGTTATATAATACGCATAAAACGAATGAAAATCTTTTTTTCTATACACATAAACATCTAGATTATTATCAAGTTTTTCATAAGCAACATATTCATTTAATCCTTCTAAATTAATCTTCTGCATTTTTATTTATCCCTTCTAACATATATATGATATTTAAATTTATTTTTTTAGAAAATTCTACTATTTCATTCTTTGTTACTGTTTCTAAGTTTTTAATTCTTTCATCTATATCATCATTATTTGTAAGAATTTTACTAACATTAGAATAAAGTATTGAAGTATTTTCATCTAGAAAACTATTAAGCATTGATCTTCTAGAAATAATTGCATTATTAAATTCATCATCAGTTATTTCACCATTTTGCATATTTTCTAATTCTTCTTTTGTAGCGTTTACTACGTCATCCTTACTTTCACCATTGATACCCGCAAATACTGATAAAACATTATCTTCTCTGCTTATATTTGATCTAATCACATACGCTAATGATTTTTTCTCTCTAACATTTTTAAATAATTTAGAATCTGATCCAAGACCAAATATTCTATTAAATAGTGGTAAAATAACATTTCTTTCTCTATCAGTAATATCAGAAAGTTTAAATAACATAACTAGTTTTGATTGATTATTTTTATCTTGTTCTATTTTTTCTTTTACTTCTCTTTCTAAAGCAAAATTATTATGTCTATATTTATTTTCATTTTTACTAAATTTACCTTTAACTCTATCATTAATTATATTTAATACTTTATCATTATCAAAGTTACCAAATACAAATATATTTACGTTTGAACTTTTCAAAAATTCTTTATAATATTCATACATATTTTCTTCATTTAAATCATCTAAACATTCTTTATAACCAATTGTTGGATATCTTAAATATTCTGGATTAATCATTTCATATGCTTTTAAATATGCATATCTATCTTTATTATCTTTTTCAGTATCATATAAATCACTTAAAGATTTTTTTGCTAATTTAAAATTATTACTATCAAATTTACCATTTTCTACATTTGGAATAAACATTGTATTAAAATAATGATCTAATGCTTTTTCTAATATTCCTGGTTCTGAATATTTATCTTCTAAAATTTCCATAAAGAAATCTGTAGATAAAACATTATTATGTAAAATATTTTCTATTCCTACATAGGAATTATACAAATTATAACTCATTTTAACCATATCAGTTTCTGTTTTTAATATTCCATTTGTATTTGTAAGTAATCTTCTAAGTAATGCACTTTTTGTTAAAGATTCCTTTGTAAATTCATTAATAAAAATAGTAGATAATAATATACTTTTAAATTTATCTGTATTAAAGAAATGTACTGTATAATTATCATATTCATATTTTTTATATTCCATATATTTCCTCCCTTATTAGTATTTATAAAAATTATTATAATATGCTTTCAAGGGCTAATATTGTCATCTTATCAATACTATTTTGTCTTTGTTCTGCGGTTAATTCTTCTTTTTTAGCATGTGAATCTACAACAGTTAAAAGGCAAGCTGCTTCTTTATTAAGCAATTTTGCAATATAGAATAGCGCAAATGATTCCATTTCTGCTGCTATTATATTTAAATCTTTTGGTAATCTTTCTAAGAATTTACTTAGATCTGTCATATACCAATCGAAACAATCAGATGAACATACATTACCCCTTACAATATTTATATTCTCTCTTTTTGCTACGTTTTCCACTAAATCTGTTAAATTTTTACTAGATTCTGCTAAATTTACATGTTCATTGTTCAAAGTATATGAAAAATTACTTTCTGTATAACTTTTATCAACAAGTATTATATCAAGTAAATTTATATCTTTTGAATATGATCCACATGAACCAAGTCTTATTATTTTTTCTACTCCATAAAACTTAAACAGTTCATATGAATAAATACCCATACTTGGTATTCCCATTCCATGAGCCATTACTGTTAACTCTTTTCCTTTATATGTTCCTGTATATGCATATATATTTCTTATATTATTTACAAGTCTTGGATTTTCTAAATAATCCTCTGCTATTTTTTTTATTCTAAGTGGATCACCTGACATTATAACTGTTTTTGCTATATCACCAGGATTTGCCATATTATGTGCTGTTGCCATTTTTATCACCTTCCGTTTTAATTATATCATAGTTTATATACATATTAAGAAAAAAAGATGAATTACTTCATCAATAATACTATTTTAATTTATTAATTTCTTCAATTGATAAACTTGTAATATCTGATATGTCTTCTATAGACATATTTTTATTCAACATGTTTTTAGCAGTTTGTTTTATTCCATCATTAATACCTGATGTATAACCAGATTCTTTAGCTTCAGAAAGTAAACTATTTTGTATTTTCTTTTTATCCTCTTCTTCACTCATATACT
>URBY01000023.1 GCA_900546245.1 uncultured Mycoplasmatota bacterium
GGAGAGTTAGATAATTTTAATTATTTGTTTGAGAATACAAAGTATTCAAATGGTAATAATGCAGCGTGGTCATGGTGGTTAGAAAACCCTCATTCTGGTAATTCTGACGATGCTTGGAATGTGAGCGGCAGCTACCGTCGCGTGGACAACTACACTGTTTCGAGTGCTGGAGACGATGGTGTTCGTCCTGCCATTGAAGTTCTAAAATCTAATATAGAATATTAAAATATGATTTAAAAGTCATATTTTTTATTTGCTAAGTTATAAATCATAAATTATAACTTTAAAAATTTAATTTTAGTTTCATAAATATTGTATATAAAAAGTAAATAAAATGATTTATCTATTGATAAAGATTGTAAATTATTATATAATAATATAGATTTTTTGTAAGGAGGAAGTTTATGAAAAACGTACATGAAATAGAAATAAAAGTAGAAGGAAAAGAATGGGAAGATGCAATTACTAAATCATTTAATAAAAATGTTCAAAATGTAAAAGTGGATGGATTTAGAAAAGGTAAAGTTCCAAGAAATATTTTTGAAAAGAAATATGGTAAAGAAAGTTTATATAATGATGCAATTGATTTTGTATTACAAGAAAAATATGCAACAGTTATTAATGATAGTAAGTTAATACCTATAATTCAACCTACAATTGATATAAAAGAAATTAATGATGAAAAATTAGTATTAACATTTAGAATTACAACTAAACCAGAAGTAAAGGTTGAAAAATACACTAAATTAGGTGTTAAAAAAGGTGAAGTAAAGATAACAGAAGAAGAAGTTAAATCAAGAATTAACAGTTTACTTGAACAATATGCTGATATTGTTATTAAAGATGGTAAAATTGAAAATGGTGATACAGCTGTTATTGATTTTGAAGGATTTAAAGATGGTGTAGCATTTGATGGCGGTAAAGGTGAAAACTATCCATTAGAAATTGGAAGTAATACATTTATACCAGGTTTTGAAGAACAATTAATCGGTCTTAAAGCTGGAGATGAAAAAGATATAAAAGTAACATTCCCAGAAGATTATGCTCAAGAAGACTTAAAGGGACAAGAAGCTGTATTTAAAATAAAAGTTCATGAAGTTAAAACTAAAGAATTACCAGAAATGGATGAAGAATTCTTTAAAGATTTAGGTTATGAAGGTGTTGAAACTGAAGAACAATTAAAAGATTTAGTAAAAGCTGATCTTGAAGCTAAAAAAGAATATGAACTTGAAAATAAATATGTTGATGATTTACTAGAAGAAGCTGCTAAACATACAGTTGTAGATCTTCCAGAAGAATTAGTTCATGAAGAAATTCATAGAATGATGCATCAATATGAAGAAAACTTAAAAATGCAAGGAATAACACTTGATATGTTCTATCAATTTACAAATTCTACAGCAGAAGATTTAGAAAAACAAATGCAAAAAGAAGCAGAAAAAAGAGTTAAATATAGATTTATGCTTGAAGAAATTGCTACTTTAGAAAAAGTTGAAGTAACTGATGAAGAAGCAAATAAAGAAGCAGAAGATTTAGCTAAAAAATATAATACAACTAAAGATGAATTACTTGCGCAAATTGGAGGAATAGATGCATTAAAATATGAACTTGAAATGCAAAAAGTAATTGAAATATTAAAAAAATAGTAGACCCTAAAAAAGGATCTACTTTTTCTTTTAAAATATGTCTAAAATTCATTGACAATTTTTTTAAATAAATTATAATAAACATTGTTTATTAAATTACTTGATGAGGAGGCAAATTATGATTAAGACAAAATTACCAGTAATTGTTTTACGTAACCTTGTTTTGCTTCCTCATGGAGAGATAAAACTTGAAATATCAAATACTGATGATAAAAATATTATAGATAATTCAATTAAATATCATGATAACTATGTAATACTTGTTTCAGCAAAAGGTCTAATAAATGAAAATATTGAATTAACGGAACTTCCTAATGTAGGTATAATTGGTAAAATAACTAGTAATTTTGAACTTCCTAATAATCATATAAGGATTAATATAGAAGGAATTAATAGAGCGAATATATTTAATTATATTGATAATAAAAATTCGAATTTAGAAGCTGTTATAGGGCCTATTAGTATAGATGAAATTGATAAAGATGAAGAAGAAGCAAATTTAAGACTATTAAAAAGAGAATTTGCAGGTTATATATCAATATCACCAAATATATCTAATAATATAATAATAAAATTAAATGAAGAAACAAATCTTGATAAATTAACAGATAAAATAGCAAATATGATTCCGTTTAATTTTGAAAATAAAAATAAATATATATATGAATTTAATTCTGTTAAAAGATCTGATATGTTAATTAAACAAATTGCTGAAGAAAAAAATATAAGTTATATTGAAAGAAAAATAGAAGAAAAAGTTAAAAGGGAATTAGATAAATCCCAACAAGAATTTATATTGAAAGAAAAAATAAAAGCTATTAAAGAAGAACTTGGTGAAACTGATAATAAAGATGAAGAAATATCTGATTTAAAAAAGAAAATAGAAAATTTAAATGCTCCATCAAATATAAAGGAAAAATTATTAAAAGAAGTTAATAAATATGAAATGATGAGTTTAGTATCGCCTGAATTATCAATAGTTAAAAATTATATAGATACTGTTCTTTCCCTTCCTTTCGGAATATATACAAAAGACTTAAAAAATATTCAAAAAATAGAAGAAGAACTAGATAAAACTCATTATGGACTTAAAGATGTTAAAAATAGAATACTTGAATATATTGCTGTTAAAGAACTTACAAATGATATTAAAAGCCCAATTATTTGTTTAGTAGGTCCACCAGGTGTAGGTAAAACATCGCTTGCATATTCTATTTCACAAGCATTACATAGAAATTTTGTAAAAATATCTGTTGGCGGTGTTAATGATGAAGCAGAAATTATTGGACATAGAAGAACTTATATAGGTTCAAAACCAGGAAGAATAATAGAAGGTTTAATTAAAGCAAAATCATCTAATCCAGTATTTTTGATTGATGAAATAGATAAAATGACAAAAGATATTAAGGGTGATCCCTCATCATGTCTTTTAGAAGTACTTGATCCAGAACAAAATAGCACATTTTATGATAATTATATAGAAGAAGCATTTGATCTATCAAAAGTAATGTTTATTTTAACTGCAAATAGTTTATTAGATATACCATATGCATTAAGAGATAGACTTGAAATAATAAATTTAACAAGTTATACAACTTTCGAAAAACTTGATATTGTTAAAAATTATATGTTTTCTAAATTATTAAAAGAACATGGGCTTACTAAAAATAATTTAATAATAGATGATGAAACAATTAATTTTATAATAAAACATTATACAAAAGAAGCTGGAGTACGTGAACTTGAAAGAGTATTGTCATCTTTAATGCGAAAAATAGCTAAGGAAATTATTACAGGTTCTAAAAGAAAGAAATTTGTACTTAATGAGGAAGATGTTATTAGGTTATTAGGTAATATAAAATATGTTGATATTGGTACTACAATTAATAATCCTGGTGTTGTAAATGGACTTGCATATACTGATCTTGGGGGTTCAATTCTTCCAATAGAAGTATCTCATTATAAAGGAAAAGGTAATGTTAATATGACAGGTTCACTTGGTAATGTTATGAAAGAAAGTGCACAGATATCTATTGGATACATTAAAAACAATTATAAAGAATTTGGTGTTGATATTAAGAAGTTAAATGATGATGATATACATATAAATGCATTACATGCAGGAATACCAAAAGATGGACCATCCGCAGGAATTACATTAGTAACAGCTATTTTAAGTTCATTTTTAAATAAAAAAATTGATAATAAGATAGGTATGACTGGTGAAATAACTTTAAATGGTAATATTTTAGGAATAGGTGGTTTAAGAGAAAAATCTATCGCAGCGTATAATTCTGGAATTAAAAAAATATTTATTCCAAAGGAAAATGAATCTGATATATCAGAAATTCCAAAAGAAGTATTAGATTCATTAGAAATTGTTTTTGTAAGTAATTATTCTGAAATATTTAATAATTTATTTAATTAGAGTTCTAAAATAGAACTCTTTTTAATATTATTAATTAGAAGTGAGGGATAAAATGAAAAAAATTGTACCATTTACAAAAGATATTAAATTTAATACAAAGATCTATGAAATAACAAGTATTTCACTTGAACATAATTTATCATTAGAAGAAAATAATATAGTTTCTGGAGAATTTATTATAAGTGGTGAATATAAAATAAATGATTCATCTATTAATTCAGAACCTTTTATATATGGACTTCCATTTGATATATCTTTAGATACTAAATATGATACTAATAGATTAAAAATAGATATTGATGATTTTAAATTTGAAATTGTAAATGAAGAAATATTAAGAGTAAATATTGATGTGTTAATTGAGGGTATTGAACTTATCGAAATGGAAGAAGAAAAAGATATAACAGAAGAAATTAAACCAGATTTAATTATAGAATCTAGAAATGATAAAAATGATGAGGAAGAATTAAATATAGAAGAAAAAGAAGAAGCAACAAATGATGAATCTGATGATAGGTTTACTATATTTGAAAATATAATAAATAAGAAGGAGGAAAATCAAATGAAAGAAAGTACTGATTTATTTCTTCAAACTGATGAAAAAATAGAAAAAGTAAGTAGTGATAATACTTCTGTTCAAACTATGAATTCTATATTTAATAATTTTGATAATAAAGATGAAAAATATGTTAGTTATTATGTACATATTGTTAGAGAATCTGATAATATAGATACTATTTGTTTAAAATATGGTGTAAGTATTGATATGATAAAAGAGTATAATAATATAGATCAAATTACCCTTGGAAATAAAATAATAATTCCTTATATAGAAAATGAGACAATTTAAAAAGATATTAGATAAAAACGACCTAAAGGTAAATAAATATACTATGAAAGGTAAAGCCATGATAGTAGATACTCCTTTGGGTCAATTTGTTTTAAAAAAGGGTAATAATAATAAAATATATAAATATTTAGCATCAAGAAATTTTGAATATTTTCCAAAATTAATAGATTCAGATGAAGAAGAAACTATATATGAGTATATAGAGGATATAAATTATGATGATAGTCAAAGAGCATTTGATATTATTCATGTAATTGCGCTTTTACATAGTAAAACAACATATTATAAAGAAGTAGATTATGATGAATATAAAACAATATATGAAGAGACAATTAATAAAATAGATTATATATATAATTATTATTTAGATATAATAAATGTAATTGAATCTAAAATATATATGAGTCCATCTGAATATTTAATTGCAAGAAATATATCAAAAATATTTTCATGTATCTATTTTTGTAAAAATGAAATGGAATCTTGGTATGAATTAGTTAAAACAAAAAAAAGAAAAAGAGTTGTAACTCTTCATAATAATTTAAAACTTGATAATTTAATTAAAAATAATCAAACATTTTTAATTAGTTGGGATAAAAGTAAGATAGATATGCCTATATATGATATTGTAAACTTTTATAATAGATATGCACTTAATTTTGATTTTAAAGGTCTTTTAAGTGAGTATGAAAGAATATTTCCTCTTCTTGAAGATGAAAAAAAGTTATTAGGTGTATTAATTTCAATTCCTGAAAAAATTACTAATACAAAAAGTGAATATGAAATGGTTAAGAGTGTTAGACATTTACTTGATAAAATATATAAAACTGAATTATTATTAACACCTGAAGAAGAAAAAACTAAAAGTACATAATAATAAAAATACAATAAGAAGTAATACTGCATTTAAAGGTGTTGTTATAAATAAAAGAATAATTATTTGATATGTAAGTATAATAAGGAATGAAACGGCTAATAAGAAGAATATTAGTCTTTTTGTACTTAAAAGTAAGTTTTGGAAAAAGTTCATCATATGTACCTCCTACAATATAATATTCAAATTGTAAATAAAGTGTAATTAATAATTAATTTAATGTTTATTTAATTATAAATATGATAAAATGTATTATAGGTGAGAAGTATGAAGAAAAGGGTTATATATTTAATTTTATTTATGTTATTAGTTATTCCAGGTGTTACATATGCGAATGAAAAAAAAGAGGTAGAATTTAAATCATGTATTGATGGTGATACGGCAAGATTTATTATGGATAAAGAAGAGATAAAGGTTAGATTTTTAGCAATTGATACGCCAGAAACTAATCATCCTAAAAAGGGTGAAGAACCATATGGTAAAGAAGCAAAAGAGTATACTTGTAATAGAATTACTAATGCAAGTAAAATAGAATTAGAATTTGATGATAATAGTGATAAAAAAGATAAATATAATAGATATTTAGCTTGGGTATATGTAGATGATAGTTTACTTGAGGAAGAACTTGTACAAAATGGTCTTGCAAAAGTAACATATTTATATGGTGATTATTCTTATACTGATAAATTAAAAGAAACTGAAGAAGAAGCAAAAGAAAATAAAGTAGGAATGTATTCTGATGTAGATAATTCTTACTATACAACAAATAAAAATAATGAAAATAGTAAAACAAATTTAGATGAAGAATTAGAAGATAAAATATATAATAAAGTAATGAATACACTTTCAAAGTTTGTAAAAAAGATTTTAAGAGAAATATTTTAATTAATTAACATTTATATATTCAATAATTCTTTAGAATTTGATATAATTATAAAAGGTGAGCTTATGAAAGAATTAATTGAGGAGTTAAAATTAAATAGAGTCGCATATTTACTTGAAATCATAGAAAAAAAAGATTTTGATTCTAAAATATCTGCGTATAAAAAGTTAGAAAAAATTAAAATTACTAAAAATATAGGAATTTTTTTAATTCAAAATTCTGCAAAAGAATTTGGAATAAATGATAATAATGGTGGAATTAACTCATCCATTCTTTCATTATGCTTTAAAAATTATTATGATGAATATACTAATGAAATATCAAAAATATTTAAATATTTAAAACCAAGTGTTCAAAATAAGGTAGTTTTTTTTCTTAGTACATTAGAAAATGAAAGTGCATTAAAATTATATGTAGACTTAATATTAAAATATTATAAAGATTCTGATTTTATACCAATAAGTAATTTATTTGAAAGACCAAATTTATATAATGTTTTATTTCCTAAATTATATAAAGCACTAAAATTTAAAAATCCAAAAAACAATATTTTGATTTTAGTAAATGATTATTTAAACTATGGTGTTGTTCCAAAAGAGGATTTAAATAAAAACAAAAAACTAATATCTGATGCAATAATAAAAGTATTTAATGAAGCATTAAAATATCATCACAATAGTACTTTTGAATATTTAAATGATGATAGTTATAGAAATTTAAGATTCTTTTTAGAAATTGCTACAAATATAGAAGTATATGTTTCTAATCAAAAAACAAAGGAAACATTAAAAAAGATATTAAGAAAAAAAGATAATCAATTAAATTTATTTATTATTGATAATTATATTAGAAAAAGTACTAAAATTGAAGAAAAAGATATTAATAAAATATTAAAAGATAATGCTAGTAGATATGCATTTTTTGAACTTTTATCCGCATATAATAAACTTGATATAATAAAAGATAAAAAAATAGATATGAAAAAATTATCTGAATCGGATTTTTATACTAATTTTTGTATATATACAAACTATAAATATGAACCTAAAAATATAAAATTTATAAAAAAATACAATATTAATAACTATGATTATTATGCTTATAAATTTGATGTAATACATAATTATGATTCAAATATGCTTTCAAATGATTTAATAACAAATTATATCTTAAATGCAGCTCATTTAGAAAAATATAATGGTGAAGAAATTGTTGACAAATATATTGGTATAAGTGGAGGATATGATAAAAATAAAGAGCTTAGTTCTATAACTTATAAACATAATAGATTATTATTTGAAAAAATAAATAATGATAATTATGATGAAATAGTTAAAAATATAGTTAATTCAGATTTTATTAAAATCCCTGAAGAAAAGGATAAAAATAAAGAAGACGTAGAAATAAAAAGTCTAAATAAAAAAGATAAAAATATATTTTCTTATTTTTTACTTTCCCTTTTCTTTATATTTGTTGTTATGTTTTTATCATGTATATTTTTTATTAATTATTTTTCAAGTAATAAAAATATTAATAAAAATTCATCGGCAAATACGATAAAATCTGTAAAATTAGATAAAAAGATAGAATATAATGAAATAAACGGAAAAGATATATTTAAAAAAGATGATAAAACATATTATGTATTATTTTATAAAAAAGACGGGAATAAAAATAAATATTATAATTATATAAATGAATATAATAAAAGAAATATTAAATTTTATTTTGTAAACATGAATAATAAAGATAATGAGTTTTTGTATTCAGATAATGATTTAAATTTTATAATATCAAAAGATAGATTATTAAAAGTAAATGATGGAGAATATGAATACTATATTGATGGAAAAAATAATATATTAAATGAAATGAAAAAAGAGATAGATACATTTATAAAGCAAGAAAATCAGAAAAAATAATATTGTAAATATTGCATATAAATAGTATAATATAATAGACTTGTTGATAAGAGGAGTAAAATAATATAATTTTTTAAAGAGAGTTAGTGTTTGGTGAAAACTAATAAATTATTTATTTGAAGGTTGCTTATCTTATAAAAGTATCGCATATTCTGCGTTAAAGAAATAAAGAGCATAGAAATATCTATGAAGTAAGGTGGTACCGCGAAAAATCGTCCTTACATTCATGGATATTTTTCTTTTTTTGGAGGTACATATGATAGAAGAATTTAGAAAATATGTAAGCAATTATGATCTAAATAATATTAAAATTAAATTAAAATATGACCATTCTATTAGAGTTATGGAGTTAAGTAAAAAATATTCAAAACAATTAGGTTTTAGTGATTATGATATAAAACTTGCTACAATGATAGGATTACTTCATGATATTGGTAGATTTGAACAATTAAAAATGTATGATAGTTTTGATGACAGTAAAATTGATCATGCAGATTTAGGAGTAAAAATACTTTTTGATGAAGGATTGATTGAAAGATTTTGGGATAATAAAGATGATTATGAATTAATAAAATTAGCAATTAAAAATCATAATAAATTTAAAATCGAAGATATAAATGATGAAAGAATTATGAAACATGCAAAACTTATTAGAGATACTGATAAAATAGATATAATGTATGTTTATGGAGTTAGTGATGAATTAAAAGTAAGAGGAGATACAAGTGAAATAAGTGAGCCAATTATAAATTCAGTAAGAAATCATCAAGAAGTTTTAAAAACAAATGAAAAAACAAGAAATGATGGAATCGTTACAGCTTTTGCCCAAGCATTTGATATAAATTATGGCGTGTGTTTAGAAGAATTTAAAACAAATTTAAATATATTTTATAATATTTTAAATTATAAAGAAAAATTCAATGAAGTAATTGATATAGTAAATAAATATATGGATGAAAGGATAGATAAATATGTTAGAAATTAAATATGATCATAAAAAAGTAGAAGAAGGAAAATATGAGTACTGGCTTAATAATAATTACTTTATGTCAGGAGATAAAACAAAAACACCATTTTCAATGGTACTTCCACCACCTAATATAACAGGTAAATTACATATTGGGCATGCACAAGATGTATCAATTCAAGATATAATATGTAGATATAAAAGAATGGATGGATATGATGTATTATGGCTTCCAGGTATGGATCATGCTGCAATTGCAACAGAAGCAAAAGTAGTTGCTAAATTAAAAAAAGAAGGAATAAATAAATACGAATTAGGTAGAGAAAACTTCTTAAAAGAAGCATGGAAATGGAAAGATGAATATGCTGATAATATAAGAAAACAATGGTCTAAAATGGGTATTAGTTTAGATTATTCAAAAGAAAGATTTACTCTTGATGAAGTATCACAAAAAGCAGTTAATTATGCATTTATAAAAATGTATAATGATGGACTTATTTATAGAGGTAAAAAAATAATTAACTGGGATCCAGAAGCAAGAACAGCACTTTCTAATGAAGAAGTTATATATAAAGATGTAGAAGGAGCATTCTATCATTTAAAGTACTATATTGATGGAACAAATGATTATCTTGATGTAGCGACTACAAGACCAGAAACATTATTTGGTGATACAGCTGTTGCAGTTAATCCTAAAGATGAAAGATATAATAAATTAATAGGTAAAAATGTTATTTTACCTATAGTTGGTAAATTAATACCTATCATAGGTGATGAACATGCTGA
This sequence comes from uncultured Mycoplasmatota bacterium, assembly GCA_900546245.1. Lineage (GTDB taxonomy): Bacteria > Bacillota_I > Bacilli_A > RF39 > UBA660 > CAG-433. The sequence continues at coordinate 10,357 of URBY01000023.1, forward strand.
TATGGAAAAAGGTACAGGTGTTGTTAAAATTACTCCTGCACATGATCCAAATGACTTTGAAGTAGGTAATAGACATAACCTAGAGAGAATAGTTGTTATGGATGAAACCGCTCATATGAATGAAAATGCTTTAAATTATAAAGGGCTTGATAGATTTGAAGCAAGAGAGAAATTAATAGAAGAATTAAAAGAAAAAGATTTACTTATTAATATTGAAAAAATAACTCATAGTGTTGGACATTCTGAAAGAACTGGTGTAATGGTAGAACCTTATTTATCAGAACAATGGTTTGTTAAGATGAGTGATTTAGCACATAATTTATTAGAAAATCAAAAAACAGATAATAAAGTTAACTTTTATCCAGCAAGATGCGAAAAAGTACTTGAAAATTGGATGAATGATTGTCATGACTGGTGTATATCAAGACAATTATGGTGGGGTATTAGAGTACCAGCATGGTATAAAGATAATGAAGTTAAAGTACAAGTTGAATCACCAGGTGAAGGATGGATTCAAGATGAGGATGTACTTGATACTTGGTTTAGTAGTGCATTATGGCCATTTAGTACATTAGGATGGCCAGATAATACAGATTTATTTAATAGATATTATCCAACAAATGCTCTTGTAACAGGTTATGATATTATATTCTTCTGGGTATCTAGAATGATGTTCCAATCACTAGAATTTACTAAAGAAGTTCCATTTAAAGATTGTATAATACATGGGCTTATCCGTGATAAAGATGGAAGAAAAATGAGTAAAAGTTTAGGCAATGGTATAGATCCTATGGATATGATAGAAGAATATGGATGCGATGCACTTAGATATTTCTTAACAACTAATTCAGCACCAGGTCAAGATTTAAGATTTGATGAAGAAAAAATGAAATCTACTTGGAACTTTATAAATAAAATATGGAATGCATCAAGATTTACATTAATGAATATAGAAAATGTAAATGAATATGATTTTTCTACACTTACATTTAGTGATAAATGGATATTAACAAGACTTAATAAAACAATAAGTGAAGTTAGAAAAAATATGGATAAATATGAATTCCAAAATGTAGGAACAGAACTATATAACTTTATTTGGGATGATTTCTGTGATGGATATATAGAATTTTCTAAATTCAATATGGATAATGAATCAACAAAAAGTACACTTTTATATGTATTAACAAATATCTTAAAATTACTTCATCCATTTATGCCTTTTGTAACTGAAGAAATATATAGTATGCTTCCAGTAAAAGAAACAGAAAGTATTATGATTAGTTCTTATCCAAAAGTAAATGAAGAATTAAACTTTGATGATACTATAAAATTAATGGAAGAAATAAGAAACTTTATTACAAAATCAAGAATTACAAAGAAAGAAAATAATATTCCAAAAGAATTTAAATATAGTTTAGAATGTAATAATTTAAGTGCTGAAAAAATTATTAAAAATATGCTTAAATTAAATAATGAAGTACAAGATAGTGAATATAGTAAAGTAACAATAGAGTCAAATACAAATGAATTAAATGTTAAATTAACTTATTATTATGAAGTATCTGAAGAAGAAAATAAAAAACAAAAAGATGCTTTAGAAAAAGAAAAAATGGCTTTAGAAAGTAATATTGCAAGAAGAGAAAAATTACTATCTAATCCAGGATATATTAATAATGCTCCAAAAGCTTTAGTTGAAGAAGAAAAAATAAAACTTGAAAACGAAAAGAAAGAACTTGCAATTATACTTGAAAAATTAAAATAATTATGGAGGATTAAAATGAAAATAGAGGGTTTATATACTGGTACAATATTAAAGTGCACACATATATTAAAAAATTAGAACCAATAAGATATAAGAATAGACTTCAAAAATTAGATAAAACCCTATAATAAAAGAATTTTATTAAAAATATAGCATAAAATATTATAGAAGAATAATCTTTAAATGAAGAATTATGAATTAAAGTTCTTGATTTTTCATTTTAATATTAAACTTGAAAATTTATAATAAAAAGTAATCGAAATATTTTAGTTTTTCTTAAAATATGAGATGTTATATATAGTATAAAATTTATAATATCAAAATTTAATGAATGAAAAATTATAATAAGTGGAGGTGAAAATATGAACGAAGGCAGCGGAACAGCTTTTTAAATATAAGAACAGTTCATGTCAATAATACTAAGAAGAATCACAACATTCTTCTTTTATTTAGCAATAAAACGAATATATATCTAAATATTTAATGATTCCTTTGAAATAATTTTGTTATATTCTTTACAAAATATTATTTGTTGTATATAATAGTTTCTACAAAAAAGGAGTGATAGTATGAATAAATTATCATATGAAGAAAAAGTTAATCAATATTTAAATGCAGTTATAAGATTAAATAGAAATATTAATGCAAGAGATGCAGAATTCTTTACTGATAATACTCCAATGTATGATTGGTTTTTAAATCAAATGAACTCAACAAGAAAATTTCTAAAAAATCTTGATAACTTAGGTCCAAAAAGTAAAGAAAAATACGAAATGTTTCAAAAAATTTTGAAAAAAATAGATGAGTGTCAAAAAAATAGAAAAATAGAAATGGAAAATAGAGCTGATTATTATTTAGAAGTCGTAAGAAAGACAAAAAAAAGAATAGGACCAAAAAATAATTTAAAATTTAAAGATCCAGATAATGGTAATATGTATAGTTGGTTTTTAAAGGAATTAAGAAAAATAGAATTAAATCGTAAAAATAATGTTGTACCAAGTATAGAAGAAATGAAAAAAATTGAAACCATAGCATATATTTTTAATGAATATTATAATTTTGATATTGAAAATTATCAAAGAAAAGTTGATGAATTTATTGAAGTAATTGATAGAATTGGAGGATTACCTGGATATAATCATTTTCATAAATTCTCTGATAATGTAGATATGGCACTTTGGTTTGCAAATCAAAATCATATTTTTTCTAAAGAAAGAATAGAAGAAATAACACCTAATCATAAACGTATGACTGAAGCAAAGATTTTTGCAAAAATATATAATCATTTATATGACATGAATCATATAAAAAAGTAATAAATATAAAGAGTATTAACTCTTTTATTTTTTTCTTAAATAGTATATAATTATTATAGAGGTGATAATATGAATTATTGTACAAATTGTGGGAACAAATTAAAAGAAAATAGCAATTTTTGTACAAATTGTGGTAAACCAACTAAAAATGAACTTGAAAAAATAAAAGCTAAAAAACAAGAGGAAAAAGAAAAAAGAAAGGATAAAACAATTTTGTGGCTGGGAACTCTTTTAGTAATAGTAGCAAGTATAATATTTGCATTTACTAATTGGGAAAATATGGGAAGCGTATTTAAAATTACATTTTTAATAGTAGAATCACTTATATTTTTTATAACTTCATTTGTTTATAAAAAATTAAATAATGAGTCATCATATAAGGCAATGTGGTTTTTGGGTACTATATTTATACCTATAATATTAAATTTAGTTGCAGAATATGAATTATTTGGTAATTATTTGTCATATTCTGGAAGTGGAATATTTGTATATCTTGCATTATCAAGTTTTATATGCGCAGTAATGTATTATTTAAGCTATAAATTTATTAAATCAAATGTATTTTTGTATTTAGGTCATATATTTTTATATTTGGTAGTTGTATTTACTTTATACGTATTCAAATTAGATATAGTTTTAGAAAATAATAATCTTATTTTAATTATATTATCTTTTATTAATTTAATTATAATTGCTTTAAACATATTTATAAAAAATAGATCTATTAATATTTTTATGTCATTTATTATGTTAGTACTATTTTTTGTAACGTTTATTTGTTTTGGTATTAGTTATTATGATAGCACCACTATTTTTCTACTATTTACATATATTTTTGAAATAGCATCATTATTTATATTAATAAAAGTGTCTAAAAAGAATTTTATAATTTATTTATATCCAATATTTATATATTTATTATCTACACAAGCTATTACACAATTAAATTTATATAATTTACAAGTATATATTTTAATTTTAGTTAGTATTTTATTATATTTAATTTTAAAAAGTATTAATAATAAAGCTATTAACATTATTTCATTTATATTACTTTTAATTATATCTTATTCAAGTTTAATTAATGCAAATGCAAATATAATATTATCTTGTTCAATAATTCTTTTAGGATTATATATATTTATTATAAAATGTAATATTGGAAGAGTTGAATCGAGTATTTCTGAAATTTTATTACCTGTAAATATTTATTTAATTATTAGTTCGTTATTTGATTTATTTGTTAGTGTTAAACCAGAATTAATCTTACTTATATCAAGTATAATATGTTTTACAATATTTAATATATTTGATGAAAAAAATAAAAAAAATAATTTAAATAAAGTATTTGAAATATCTGCTTACATATCAGTTTTAATATCTAGTTTTATTATTATTTTGTTTGAAAGCACATTAACATCATTTATGCTTAATGAATTTTTATGGATATATTATTTTCTATATGCATTTATAAAAAAGAAAAAGAAGGCAGAAAGTATATCTATGTTTAGCATTTCAATAGCAAACTTAATATTATGTTCAATAAGTCTTGATATAAAATTATATTATGTTATTTTAACGATATCTACTATTTTAACTGTAATATATATTTTATCAAATAGAATTGGATTAAAAAGTAAAAATCTACTTGTATATTTTAGTTATTCATTTATGATATTATTATCATTATTTAATATAAAAGAATATAGTATGTTTGCATTTATGTGTAATATATTATTGTATGTAATTTTATATTACATATATAATAAAAGAGAAAAAATTCCATTTATTTTTAAATATATTTTTACATTATTAGGTTTTATATTAATTTATAGATTATTTGATTATTTCATAGATAAAGAAGTAATAGCAAATTTATTTACATTAATTACATATATTATAATTATAATTTCAATGTATTTACTTGAAATAGATTCAGATAGAAAAATTACATGTTATATACCAGTTATAGCAATTCCATATATAAATTTAGTAAATAATGTAGATATATTTAGTGATATAAAAATAGAATTAATTGCTATGTTAATAATATTATTAACAATGATTATATTTGAAAAAATTAGACCGTTTAAAGATACTAAATTAGATGATATATTTGAAGTAATAGTACTTATTATAATATATCTTTCTATAGCGCAAGAGACAATAACATTTAATTATATAGTTTCAGCATTATATTTATTTTATGGAATAATAAAAAAGACAGATATTTTTGTTACATTAGGTATTGTATTAATACTTTTAAGTGCTTTAATCAATCTAATTCAAGCATTTAGTACACTTGCGACAATATTTGTTATATTAGTTATAGGTATTTCTTTAATAGGCTATGTATTATATAAAGAAACAAAAAAGAATAAAAATTAATTATTCTTTTTTTCATTGTATAATGGATTAATTTTTGCTATAATTTAAATGTCTTAGGAAGTGAATAATATGAAATTAAAAAATAGTTTTTTTTATACAATTAGAGAAGACATAAAAGATGAAGATAGTATTAGCGGTAAATTACTTGTTAAAGCAGGTATGATTAAAAAAACATCAACTGGTATATATATGTTTTTACCTATGGGATTAAAAGTTCTTAATAATATACAGAAAATTGTAAGAGAAGAAATGAATGAAATAAATGCTGAAGAAGTTTTAATGCCATCTCTTGTAAATGAAGAAGTTTATGATAAATCAAATAGACTGGAAGCTTTTGGAGAGTCCATGTTTAAAGTAAAAGACAGGTCAGGTAAAAATTATGTACTTGCCCCAACTCATGAAGAATTATTTACTATACTTGCTAAAAACAAGGTTAAGTCTTTTAAAGATTTACCGTTTAGTATATACCAAATTCAAAACAAATTTAGAGATGAATCAAGACCAAGATATGGACTTATACGTGTTAAAGAATTTTTAATGAAAGATGCGTATTCTTTTGATAAAGATGAACTTGGACTTGATATGTCATATAACAATATGTTTAATGCATATAAAAAGATTTTTGCAAGACTTGGAATAAATTATAGAGTCGTAAAAGCAAGCACTGGTTCTATGGGTGGAATATTATCTGAAGAGTTTCAAGCAATTACTGATATAGGAGAAGATACACTTGTTTTTTGTGAAGCATGTGAATATGCATCAAATTTAGAGGTGTGTGAATCAATATCAGATGAAAAAGAAAGTTCAGAAAAAAAACTAGAAAAAGATTTAGTTGAAACAAAAGATGCTAAAACTATAGAAGAAGTTAGTGAATTTTTAAATGAAGCTAAAAGTAAGTTAGTTAAAACATTAATTTATAAAATTGATAATAAATTTTATGCATTATTAGTAAAAGGAGATTCTATAGTAAATGAAACTAAAGTATTAAATTTATTAAATGCAAAAGAAATGTTTTTGGCATCTAGTGCAGATGTAAAAAGACTATCTAAAGCAGAACCTGGTTTTGTCGGTCCTATTGGACTTGGAATACCAATTATAATTGATAATGAAGTTTCTCTTATGGTTAATTTTGTAGTAGGAGCAAATAAAACAAATTATCATTATAAAAATGTAAATATAGATGATTTTAAATATGAATTAGTTGCAGATATTAGAAATGTAAAAGATGGTGATATGTGTCCTAATTGTGGGAAAAAACTTATATTTAAAAAAGGTATTGAAATAGGTAATACATTTAAACTTGGAACTAAATATTCTTCTTTATTTGATCTTAATTATACTGATAAAGATAATAATCTTATGCCTGTTTTAATGGGATGCTATGGAATAGGACTTGGAAGATGTTTATCAAGTATAGTTGAACAAAAAAATGATGATAAGGGTATTATTTGGCCAATAAGTATCGCACCATATAAAGTTGCAATCATAATAACAAATATGGATAATGATTCTATGGTAGAAGCTGGAAATCATTTATATCAAATATTTAAAGATGCTAAAATAGATGTTCTTTTAGATGATAGAAATGTAAGAGCTGGTGTTAAATTTAATGATATGGATTTAATTGGAATACCAATTAGAATAGTTATTGGAAATAAAATAAATGAACATATTGTAGAAATAAAGCAAAGAAATTCTGATGAAGTTAAGGAAATATCTATATTTGATGTTTTATATGTTGTTCAAGATATAATTGAAGAAAGTTTATAACTTTCTTTTTTTTCGACAAAAAAATCGAATTATTAATAATAATATAAATATAAGAGGAGTGAAGATAATGAAAAAACAAAAAATAATTTATATTTTAGCAGCAATAATTATAGGAATAACAATCGGGAAATATATATATTCATCATATAAAGAAGAAACACTTGAAACATTTAAAAGCAATGATGAAGATATTTATTTGTTACAATATGGTGTATATAAAAATGAAAATGTAATGGTTGAGAATACAAAAAAACTAAAAAATTATTTCTATTATAAAGAAGAAAATGGATATCATGTTATTATTGGAATAATAAAAAATAAAAATTTAAAACAAAAGATAGTGGATTCTTATAAGATAACGGGGAATATATATATGAAGGGAGTAAAAATAAATAATAGTGAATTTTTAAATCTTTTAGATCAATATGATAATTTGATTTCAAATACTGATGATAAAGATACTATTATAAGTGCAGAAAAACAAGTACTCTCTAAATATGAGGAGTTGATATTACAAAGTGAATAATACATTAATAAAAAACATTCCAAAATCAGAAAGGCCTAGAGAACGTTTAAAAAAATATGGAAAGGAAAATATATCTAATGAAGAATTACTAAGTATAATATTAAATACTGGTACAAAAAATAAATCTGTAAAAGATATATCAAATTTAATATTATCTAAAATTAATGACATTACAGATCTTAAAGATATAACATTAAATTCTTTAAAGCAAATTGATGGAATAGGTGAGGTAAAAGCAATTAAAATACTAGCTTCAATAGAACTTGGAAAGAGAGTATATTTGGACAATAATTTGGTTAATATAAAAATGGATACGCCAGAAAAAATTTATAATTATATGAAGGGTGAAGTAGAAGGAAAAAATCAAGAATATTTTTATGCTATATATTTAGATTCTAAGAAGAATTTAATTGATAAAAAATTATTATTTATTGGAACATTAAATAAGTCAATAGTTCATCCAAGGGAAATATTTAAATATGCTTATTTACTTAGTGCATCTTCTATTATATGTGTTCATAATCATCCTAGTGGTGATACTATTCCTTCTAAAGAAGATTTAAATCTTACTAAGGCACTTGTTGAAATAGGTAAAATGCAAGGTATAAATATAATTGATCATATAATAATAGGAAAAAATTATTATAGTCTTTATCAAAATGGTGATATGTAAAAAAAGGAGAATTTATGAAAAAGAAAAAAACAGAAAAAACTAAAAAAATTATAATTTTTTTAATAAGTATTGTTCTAATATTTTTACTATTATTATTTTTTATAAACGATAAAGAAAAAAATAATTTATTATTTAATTCTCTAAAGGATTTAACTGCTGATATAGCAAGTGTTAATGTATTAAAAAAAGATAATAATATAAATAAAAATTTGACAAATGAGATAAATAAAGATTATCAAAATGAAATTGAAAATTTAAAAAAAACATTAGAACTTAATACACTAAATAGTGATAAAAAATTTATTAATGCTACTGTCATAAAAAGAAGCACAAAATATTGGTATGACATAATTACGATTGATAAGGGTAAGAAAGATGATATAAAGATAGGTGAAGCAGTAATTAATGCAGAAGGATTAATAGGGAAAGTTATAAAAGTTAATAAAAGAACTAGTGATATCAAACTATTAATTTCGTCAACAAAGGATAGTTATGTTTCTGCTTCTTTTACATATGATAATAACATATATTATGGCATTATAGAAAAATATGATGTTACTAAAAATGAACTTGTATTAAAAGATGTTATTGGAGATTTTGATATAAATAAGTTAAAAAATACAAATGTAGTGACATCAGGACTTAGTGATTCATTTTCATCTGGATTATTAATAGGAAAAATAAAAGATGCTAAAAAAGATACTTATGGACTTTCATATATAATAACACTTACACCTAGTACAAATTTTAATAATATTAATATAGTATCTGTTATAAAGGGTGATAAATAAATGATATATTGCATTTTTTTAATATTTATAAGTATTATACTTGAAAATTTATCAAATATATATCTTTCATCTTTTAATTACTTTGTTCCACTTTTTACTTTATTAAGTCTTATTTTTATATATCCTTATTTTAAAAAAGAAAAATATAAATATTATATTTTTTCTTCTATAACAGGTTTTATTTATGATTTATTTTTTACTAATTTCTTTGTTTTAAATGTATTATTATTTTTTATATGTGCTTTTATAATATATTATATTTTTAATAAATTTGAATATAATT
>URBY01000024.1 GCA_900546245.1 uncultured Mycoplasmatota bacterium
TCATCTTTATTTACCTCCATTATATACCTATCATATTAAGTATACCCCCCCCCGGGAGCATTTTGTCAAGGGAAAAATTTAAACCTATATACATAAAAATGTACACAAAAAAATGTACTTTTAAGAAAGTACATTAATTTATTGATCTCTCTACACTTATAATGCTAGAATTTTGTTTTAAAAGTGTCATATATTTATTTAAAGTATCAACATTATCTACTTCAACTATTAAGTTAAAAATAGTTTCATTTTCTTTTTGTTTTGTATCAACTTTTGTAATACTTATATTTAAGTTATTTGTCTTAGTTATTATATCAAGCAATACATTTTCTAATTTTTCTGATACTATAGATATATTAGTCTTATACTTTTGCACTTGTTCTTTATTCCAACTAACATCTATAATTCTATCATCCATATGTCTTAAATTGTAACAATTCTTAGTATGAACAATAACTCCATTACCTCTTGATATATAACCAACTATTTTATCACCTTTAACTGGTTTACAACAGTTCGCAAGTGATACTTTTATATTATCAATACCACTAACTAGAATATCATTTTTAAGTTCTATATCTTTAACTTCTCTTTTTGATAATTTAGATAATATAAATTCTTCTTTATTTATTTCTTCTTTTATTGATATATTTATTACTGTATTAGGTGAAAGTTTTGCAGTACCAATAGAATAATATAAATCATCTTCTGATTCTATTTTTAGGTCTTTTAAAATATCTGGAATAGTTTCATTAAATTCATTTATTGATATTTTCTTTCTTCTAATTTCCTTTAATAATAAATCTTTACCTTTTTCTATTGCTTCTTTTTTATCTATTTTAGAGAAGAATGCACGAATCTTATTCTTTGTTTGACTAGATTTTACAATAGAAAGCCATTCTTGTGATGGTTTAGAATTTTTATTTGTTTTAATATTTACTATATCACCTGTATGGAGTTCATAATCAAGTGGAACAATATTATCATTGACTATCGCTCCTACCATAGTTTCACCTATTTTAGTATGAACTCTATATGCAAAATCTATTGGAGTTGCACCTTTAGGAAGTTCAAATACATCTCCTTTTGGAGTATATACATATATATTTTCACCAAGTACTTCATTTTGTACAGATTTAACAAAATCTTCATCTGAAACATCATATAAATTAAGTTCCATTATATTTCTAAATACTTGAAGTTTTTGTTCCATAGAGTTTTGTATTTTTTTACCTTGTTCTTTATAAGACCAATGTGATGCGATACCTCTTTCTGCAACCTTATCCATTTCAAACGTTCTAATTTGTATTTCATATGGTTTACCATCAAAACCAAATACTGTTGTATGAAGTGATTGATACATATTTGTTTTTGGATTTGCAATATAATCTTTAAATCTCTTAGGTAAAGGTTTATATTTTGCATGAATTAAACCTAAAACTTGATAACATTCAGCTTTAGTATTTACTATAACCCTAAGTGCATAAATATCATATATATCTGATAATTTTTTACCTTTTTGAAGTTTATTATATATTGAATATATGCTTTTTGCTCTACCTTTTATTTCAAATTCAATATTATTCTCTATTAAAATATCAGAAACTCTTTTTTTCATCTCTTCAACAGATTTATCTCTTTCTTCCTTTGTACTATTTAGTTCTTCTTCTATTTGATCAAAGGCTTCTGGTTTGTAATATTTTAAAGATAATTCTTCAAGTTCTGCCTTAATATATGAAAGCCCTAATCTATGCGCAATTGGCGCAAGTATTTCAAGAGTTTCTTTTGCTTTTAATCTTTGTTTTTCTTTAGGTATTGCCCAAAGTGTTCTCATATTATGACATCTTTCAGCAAGCTTAATAATAATTATTCTAACATCTTCTGTAAGACCCACAAGTATTTTTTTATAGTAATTAACCATACTCTCATTTTCAGCAGATAATGAAAGTTTATTAATTGTAGTAATACCTTCAACTAGCGTACTTATTTCTTTTGAAAAGTTTTTTTGTACCTCTTCTATTGTACTATTTCCTTTATGAATTACATCATGTAAAAGCGCAGTTGCTAGTGTATCACTATCTGCATATAAACTTGTAAGAATATAGGCAACATTAAGAGGATGAAGAATATAATCATCCCCTGAAAGCCTTTTTTCACCTTTATGAACATTGTATGCAAATTCATATGCTTTTTTGATTGTATCAATTTCATCAGCATTTGTTATATAGGATGCTGCTTCAATTAACTCATCAAGTGTACTTATTTCTTTTTTCATTTAATCATTCCCTTGTTTTAAGAATTTATTCCTTTAACTAATAGTTCCTCTGGTTGTTTTTTCTCTTTTTTACTACTCTTTTTGTTATCTTTTTTTGAATTTTTCTTTTCTTTCTTTGGTCTAAGTTCTATTCTTCTCCAAATTTGTGCTGATAAGAATACTGATGAATAAGCTCCTGCGATTAAACCAAATAATATTGCAATGTTAAATTCAAATATTTCTCTTGCTCCAAATAGTAATAATGTTATTATTGGAAGCATTGTTGTAATTGTTGTATTAATTGATCTAAATAATGTTTGTTTAATACTTGTATCAACTAGTTTGTCATAATCTTCTTTTGATTTTTTATTTTCTAGTTTCATTATCTTCATATTTTCTCTTATTCTATCAAATATTACTATTGTATTATTTATTGAGTAACCAACGATTGTTAGAATAGCTGCAATATACATAGTATTTATTTCAATATTAAATATTGAGAATAAACAGAACATCATTATTATGTCATTTGCAAGTGCAATAAGAGCACTAACTGCATAACTAAATTTATATCTTAATGAAATATAAAGTGCTATACCAACAAATGCAAATAATAATGCTATAATTGCATTTTTAATTAAATCTCTTTTTACAACATTTGATACAACTGCAATTTCTATTTTTGCATCATATTTATCTTCTAATTTATTTTGTGTTGTTTTAATTTCATTTTCAGTTAATACATCTTCTACTTTAACGTATACTGTACTATCATTTTGAGTAGTTACATCTGATACTTTGTATCCTAAATCTTGAACACTCTTTTCAACTTCATTTGGATTTATTTTACTATTAGATACTACTGATATATCAGATCCACCTTTAAAATCAACACCAAGGTTTACACCTGTAATTATTGTTACTATTACTGCTAACACAAATACAATTATTGGTGCGATAAAATGTGCTTTAAAGTTAGTTGCAAAATTAAAATTACTCTTTTTTACTTCTTTATTTGGATCATAATTAACAAATGCTTTTGTTTTATTATCAAAAAACTTTGTATTAACAAATAATTTTGTAATAAATCTATTAATAATTACAATTATAAGCATTGTCATTATTAAGTTAATTATAAGCATTGTAGCAAATCCTTTTACAGAACTTTCACCAAATGCAAATAATATAAGTGCGATTATTAATGTTGTTACATTCGAATCAAATATTGATGAGAATGATTCTTTATTACCATTAATAAATGCTGTTTTAAGACTTTTACCTTTTCTTAATTCTTCTTTTATTCTTTCATTTGTAATAACACACGCATCAACTGCCATACCAATACCAAGAACTAATGCTCCTATACCAGTAAGAGTAAGTACACCATCTATTAAATAGAATACTAAGAATACAAGTGATGTATAAATAAGTATTGAAAGTGATGATATAAGTCCTGAAAATCTATAGAAACATATCATAAATACTATAATAGCAGCAACTCCAATTATAGATGCTATTTCTGTTTTATAAAGTGAATTTGTACCAAATTCTGCAGTTACTGTTTTAGAAGATATTTCTTCATATTTAACATTTGATGATCCTGAATTAATTAAATCAACAAGTGTTTTTGCTTGATCATAAGTAAAGTTACCTTGTATTATAACATTACTACTAAATCCTTCTTTAACTGTGGCAGCTGATAAACATTTTACTGTATTTTCATCTTCAAAGTCACCACATTTGTCTTTTGATGTTTTATAGCTATCACCTGATGATTTATCATAGTCAAGCCATATAACTATTAATTGATCACTTGTTTGACTTATTTTATTTGTTGTTTCATAAAATAAATCTTTATCTTTTACATTTAAAAGTATTGCTGGATTACCATCAGAATCTGCTGAAACTTTTGCTCCAGATATAACTGATTTATCCATTAATTTATTATCACTACTATCTCTAAATGTTAATTCACCAGTAACAGTAATATAATCTCTTGCTTCATCTGGATTTTTAACTCCTGCAAGTTTTACTCTTATTTTATCATTTCCTTCAATTGATATTTCTGGTTCTGATACACCTAATTTATCAATTCTTCTAACCATTGTTTTATAAGCACTTTCTAAGTCTTCTTTAGTTAGTTTTTTTGTTTCATCATCTGCTGATGTTACTTTATAAAGTATTTCAAATCCACCTGCTAAATCAAGACCTTTTGTAATGCTATTAAAGATAAATGGTATTGAAACTGTTGCAAAACATGCTACTGTTAACACTGAAACAAGTACAGTTGCAAGTTTAAATCCACTTTTTTCATATACTACTTTTGAGTCATATTTATCTTTATTAAATGCAAGTATTATATAGAAAATTATAGGAAGTAATATCATTCCTACTATGAATCCATTACTTTTATTAAACTTTTTACCAAGTTTTATATTAAAGTATACAGAAAACCATATATTAATAGGACTAATTAAAAATCCAAATATATAATACCACTTCAAATCTGCTTTTTCTAATAACTTAACAAAGTTAAAAAATGGTATATAAGCATATCCTTTCTTAATATTTATTTTTGCAAATATTTTTGACAAGACAAAACATAGCGCTAAATAGCAAATTAAACTTATTAAAATTACTACCATTACATTCATTCTTTCACCTTCCTAAATACATCATCATTAGTACTAAGTATATCATTTACTATATCACAAAGTGCTAATCCTTCTTTTGTTGACCATATGTTTTTTACTAGATATTCAAATATTTCTTTATCACTTATTTTTATTCCTTTTTTATTTAATATTCTTCTTTTTGTATTTAATGCAGGAATTACTTTCATATATAATTCTCTTGCACTTTTAAATTCAATATCCATATTTAGTCACCATTTTTGCCCTCGCAATATAATTATACAAAAAAATTACCCATTTTTAAAGAGGTAAAAGCATATATTTATTATATAAATGTTATTTTTGGAGGCAAAATTAATGAAAATGAGTAAATTTATTAAAAGTACTTTAATTTTACTAGTTGGTGGATTTTTGACTAAAGTACTTGGAATGCTTATAAAAATAATAACTACTAGAATAATTGGAACAGAAACTCTTGGACTTTATATGCTTATAATGCCAACATTTAATTTGTTTATAACACTTGCTCAAGGTGGACTTCCTATATCTGTTAGTAAAATAGTATCAGAAAATAAAAAAGATAATAAAAAAATTGTATTTTCATCTATTTTTATATCAATATGTACTACATTCTTTCTAATGATACTTCTTATTTTTATATCTCCATTAATTGCAAAATTTCTTCATAATGATAGTCTCTCATTTCCAATAATGTGTATTGGTCTTACTCTTCCATTTATAAGTTTATCTGGAATAATAAGAGGTTATTTTTTTGGAAAAGAAAATATGTTACCACATGTTCTTTCAAATAATTTTGAACAAGTCGTTAGAATTATTTTAAATATAATATTTTTGCCACTATTATCTAATTATGAACCAAGAGTAAGTGTTACATTTCTTATTTTATCAAATGTAATTAGTGAAACAACATCTATAATAATTTTATATTTCTTCTTACCTAGGAAAATAAAAGTTACTAAAGAAATGTTAAAACCTGAAAAAATTATTATTAAGGATGTTTTAAACATTTCCATTCCAACAACAGGTTCTAGAATAATTGGTACTATTGGTTATTTTTTAGAGCCAATTGTTTTAACTAGTTTTCTTTTAATGAATGGTTATACAACTAATTATATTACATATGAATATGGCGTTTTAACTGGATATGTTATGCCTCTACTACTTCTTCCATCTTTCTTTACAATGGCAATAAGTCAAGCTACATTACCTGTTATTTCAAACGGATACGCAAATAATAAAATACCTTATGTTAAGAAAAAAATTAAGCAATCATTATTACTATCATTTGCTATTGGATTATTCTTTACTATAATTTTAATGATATTCCCTGAAATTTTTATGAAACTTATATATAACACAAATGAAGGTGTTTCATACATAAGAAAACTCGCACCATTTTTCTTGCTATTATATATTCAGACACCTTTAGTATCTGTAATGCAAGCACTTGATAAAGCAAAAGATGCAATGCATAGTACTCTTGTTGGAAGTATTATAAAAATTGCATTAATTATTATTTTATCATTCTTCAAAATTGGATTATATCCTTTAGTAATTGCTACAATTGTAAATATAATCTATGTTACTGTATTTAATTACATTAAGGTAAAAAAAATATTTAGAAATAAATAGACGCAATAATTTTAAACTCCAATTTGAGGTCACATTTTGTGACCTCAAATTTAATTTAAACAAATCATATTTTGTTAAATTCATATTTTTATTATTTTATCTTTTTTAGTATATTCTTTAAATATTCATTATCTTCTATTTTATTAATTGCAAAACATTTTTTACCTAAATCTTTAAATGATGCGCCTGAATTATATAATTCTTTTCTATCTATTATTATAAATCTATCGTGAAATGTATTATTATTTATAAATGTTACATTACTATATTGTGATTCATACTTTTTCTTTAATGTACTATCTATATTACTTGATACTATTTTTATATTTTGTTTTATATCTTTTATAATATCTAATAGTTCTTTACCTGCATAATTATCTATTATAATTATTTCATTCTTCGCTTTACTTAATATATCCATAAGTAATGAATATGCATCATATATTTGTCCTTCATAAAATATATGATTTACTGTTTCTTTTTCTTCTAATTTTGAAAACGACTCTTGCAATAATTTTATTTCATTATCATGATCAAAAACCATCTTATTTATATATTTTTGTTCTATCAACTCATTTGAAACATATTTTCTTAATTTTACAAATGCATTCATTATTTGTATACTTGTTTTTACTGCAATGTCACTTTTTATTATTGCTGATAGCATCGCAACACCCTGTTCCGTAAATACGTATGGTAATTTTCTTAAACTCATTTTTTCATCATTGGATATCACAAATTGTGATATCCATTTTTTAAATTCAAGTCTATCCAATTGAAAACAAAACTCTTCTGGAAATCTATCTATATTTCGCTTTACTTTCTGGTTTAATACTCTTGTTTCTACGTTATAAAGTTTAGCTAAATCTCTATCAAATATTACTTTTCTTTCTCTTATTTCATATATCATATTTTCTATACTTAAATCTTCTTTTAGTTTGTACATTTATATCCTCCTATCTTTTTAATTATATTACTTAATATTTCTTTATCTTCTATTTTATTAAGTGAAAAGCACTTCTTACCTAAATCTTTAAATGATGCACCTGAATTATATAATTCTTTTCTATCTATTATTATAAATCTATCATGAAAGGTATTATTATTTATAAATGTTACATTACTATATTGTGATTCATATTTTTTCTTTAATGTACTATCTATATTGCTTGATACTATTTTTATATCTACACTTATATCTTTTATAATATCTAATAATTCCTTCCCAGCATAATTATCTATTATAATTATTTCTTTCTTTGCTTTACTTAATATATCTATAAGAAGCGAATACGCATCATATATTTGCCCTTCATAAAATATATGATTTATTTTTTCTTTTTTCTCTAATTTTGAAAATGACTCTTGTAATAATTTTATTTCATTATCATGGTCAAAAACCATCTTATTTATATATTTCTGCTCTATTAAATTTGTTGATATATATTTTCTCATTTTTACAAATGCATCTATTATTTATACATTAACTTTCGCTGCTATATCATTTTTTAAAAGACCAGACAACATCATTATTCCTTGCTCTGTTAAAACATATGGTAAATATTTATAATGCAGCCCTCTATAATTATTACTTTTGTTTAAGGTCACATTTTGTGACTTTAAAGACAAATTTCCTAATTCTTCAATTGTTATTTGAAAACAAAATTCTTCTGGAAATCTATTTATATTTCTTTTTATTACTTGATTTAATACCTTCGTTTCCACATTATAAAGTCTTGCTACATCTGAGTTAAACATTACATGTTTACCCCTTATCTCATATATCATGTTTTCTATTTTTGAATTGTCTATCATAACTTCATTCATAATTAACCTCCAAACAAAAAAGAGTACACCCATAAAAGTGTACCCGAATAGATATATTTTTCTTGCCTAAAAATATAAATTATCGACTAAGTTTTAACTATTGACACTTGGCAAGTTAGTCAATGTAAAAATATTATAACACAACATAAAAAATATACAATAAGATTTTATAAAAGCTTTATTATTTCGTTTATTCTTTCTTTGTCAAAAATAATATCATTCGTTTTAACAACTTTTGCTGGAACGCCTACTGCAGTTACATTCTTTGGTATGTCATTTAAAACTATTGCTCCTGCACCTATTTTAGAATTTTCACCAATAATAATATTTCCAAGTACTTTAGCAGATGCTCCTATCATTACATTATTTTCTATAGTTGGATGTCTTTTACCTTTTTCTTTGCCAGTTCCTCCTAAAGTAACACCATGATAAATTGTTACATTATCACCAATAATTGCAGTTTCTCCTATAACAACACCAAAACCATGATCAATAAATAATCTTTTCCCTATTTTAGCACCTGGATGAATCTCAATACCTGTTTTTCTTTTTGCTTTTTCTGATATTAATCTTGCTAAAAAATAATGTTTTTTTAGATATAAATAATGAGATATTTTGTAATAAATTTGTACTTTTAAACTTGGATATAATAACACTTCAAAAATGCTATTAACCGCAGGATCTTTTTCTTTTATAAGTTTAATTTGTTCTTTAATTAGTTTAATCATTTTAACACCTTCTATTAATAAATTATTCAAATGTATTTTTATTTGCAATAAAAAAAGACCATAAGTCTTATAATAATTTTTTCTTTTTAAATATAAGTGCAATTATAATTGAAACAATAACGCAAAAACCAATTATAATTAAAAAACCGTATTTTAAATCAGAAATTATTCCAAGATGAACATTCATACCAAGAAAAGACGCTACCATTGTTGGAACTGAGAAAATAATTGTTATACTTGTTAATATTTTCATGGCAATATTTAAATTATTAGATATTAAAGTTGCATATGTATCTGATACACTACTTAATATTTCTCTATAAATATTAGCCATTTCACTTGCTTGCTCATTTTCTATTGAAGCATCTTCTAAAAGGTCTAAATCTTCTTCATACATAGGAATAACATTTCCTCTATTAATCTTTTCAATAACTCTTTTATTTTCTTTTAAAGATGTAATAAAATATACTAAACTTTTTTCAATATTAAGTACATTAATAAGTTCTTCATTTTCTGATAAACTATGCAATTCTTTTTCAGTTTTATCAATTTCTTTATCTATCATTCTTAAGTATTTTAAATATAATTTAGCATTTTCATATAATATTTGAATTGTAAGTCTTGATCTAAGTGATGTATTTATATCTTTTACTTTTCCTCTTTTAAAAAGTTTTAACACTTCTAGTTTTTGTGATGATATTGTAAGTATATGTTTATTACTACCAGTAATTATTCCAAGAGGAAGAGTTGAATATTTAACATTATCATCACCAATATATGGTGAATCTATTACAATCAAAGTAGAATCATCTTCTTTTTCAAATCTTGGAGTTTCTTCTTCATCTAGCATTTTTAAAATAAGATCTTTATCAATACCAGTTTTTAATGAAACAACTTCTATTTCTTCTTTTGTTGGTGAAACTAAATCAATCCAACAATTATCAATAACTTCATCTATTCTTTCAATCATATTAGTTTCATTTGTTTTATATATTTTTATCATAAATTCTCCTCCTCTAATTCTTTTTTATATTTTAAAATCACTTAAACTATATTTTACATTCATAATCATAAAAAATTATCAGAAATATAATACCATAAATTTCAAATTTGTCAATTTAATATCTATATTTAATAAAAAAGGAGAATTTTTCTCCTTTTAGTTTTCTGCTTCCTCTAGCATATTAGTTATAAATATTCCGTATCCTTTAGTACAATCATTTACAATAACATGTGTTACTGCACCTATTATTTTATTATCTTGAAGTATAGGTGATCCACTCATTCCTTGCACAATACCACCAGTTTTATTAAGTAAATTTTCATCTGTTATTTTAAATACAATATTTTTAGTCTTATCATTTAAATTAATCTTTTCTATTTCAATATTATATTCTGTTATTTCTTCCCCATTTAATACTGTTCGTATTTTTGCATTACCTAGTTTTACATCACCTTTTTTAGCAACATCATATAACTTACTATTATCTATATCACTTGTATAATTACCAAATACTCCGCTTTTAGTGTTTTCTTTAACTACTCCATATTTTAACTTATCATCATAAGTAGCTTCCTTTTCACCAGGATTACCATTTTCACTTTTAGTAATTCCGGTAATATATGAGTAGTATATTGAACCATCATTTATATTTAAAGTACTTTCTGTATTTTTATCTGAAATTTCATGACCTAATGCTCCAAATATTTTAGTGTTTGGATCTATAAATGTAAGTGTCCCAACACCATTTATTGTATCTTTAACATATAAACCTGTTTTATATTCACCATTTGACTCTACTAGTTTTAAAGAACCTGTATAACTCTTACCATTTCTATTATATTCTATATCTATTTTTGTCTTATCATCATCTTTATTAATTTCACTTGTAAAATCATTTATACTTTCTATTTTATTATTATTTACTTTGGTTATATAATCTCCTGCTTTTACATTAGAATCTTTACTCACATATTCACCATTTATTTCGTATGTACCAATAACTAATATTCCTTTAGTTTTAACCTCTATACCAATATTATTTCCGCCAACAATCAATTTGTCTGAATAAGCATATGCATTTATTGGTATAATAATTAATGAAATTAGAAGCGTTAAAAAAAATTTTTTAAATTTCATAATTAAGCTCCTTTGTAATCCGGATTACATTATTATTATGATTATTTAAAAAAATAATATAGCAATAAAAAAATACCAATTTTTTTGGCATTTTTTACTACTGCGCAACTGGCATTTTAATAAAAGGTGCTGAAGAATAATTTAATACTTTTATATCTTCATTTCCTGTAACATTTTCTTTTAAGTAATCTTTATCATTATTTACTTGATTACTAAATTCATAAAAATCTTTTTTATCTGCAAGTTCTAATGTTGGTTTCTTTTTAGTTATCATTAGTTCAAAAATTTGAAGATCCTTTTTTGCATCATTAAATTCGTCTTGTGCTTCTTCATTATCAGGATTATTATTTAAATATTCTTCCTTTTCCTCTTTAGTAGATTTAAGTGCATTATAAAATTCTTCTAAGTAAATATCACTATTTTCGTTAATAATTTTTTCGAATTTAAGCATTTTTTCATAATTTGTAAGTTGTTTTTTAATTCCATCAATTTGATTAACATAAATATGTGCATCCATAATACTATAGTTCATATTTCCTACTTCTAAATTAGATACTTTTGCAAGTAATGATTGTAATATTGCATACTGACTTATATTAAATGGAAGTCCTAGAGGAACATCTGCACTTCTCTGATGGATATATGAATTAAGTTTACCATCCTTAACTTTCCATTCACTACTCCAAACGCAAGATGGAAGTACAGCAGTTTTTAAATCAGCATCTTGCCATAAACTTATAAGCATTCTTCTATCATGAGGATTATTTTTTAGTGCATTAAGAACGTAATCAAGTCTTTTATATTTATTAATTATATAACCATAAGCTGTGCCAATTGTACCAGCATATTCTTTTCCAAAATATTTTGCCGATTTTATATTTTTACCTTCAACATTTGATTTAGCCTTCATTCCAATTATAACATTACCATCTAAATCATATACATTTACTTCTTTATCTTTATCATAATTTTCAGTAGTAGATTCATATGTTCTGTATATTCCATCAGAATCTACTTCCCATTCATTCCAGATGTTATTTCCTCTTTCTCTTAGCCAAGATACATCATTAGTTTGTGCCTGATAAATCCAAAGCATTTCACTAAGAGCGTTTTTTAATAAAACCTTTTTACTTTCAAGAAGAGGAAATTCTTTTCCTAAATCAAGTTTGAAATTAACACCTTCAACACTTAAAGTATCAATTCCTGTTCTATTTTCAAAAAATTCTCCTTCTGTAAGTATTTTTTTTAAAAGTTCACAATACTTTTTGTCAAATTCCCTAACTTTATAATCTTCTTTATTTAAAAATTTTAATGTATCGTTCATAATTACTTTAACCCTCCATTTTTTTAATTATTCTTCTACATTAAAGTCAGACATTGTACCGTTTTCATTTACTATTTTATTAACTGCTTTTTCTGCTTCATCTAACTTTTTAGAGCAGTCACTTGCAATTTTCATAGCTTCAGTATATTTGTTAATTGCGTTATCAAGATCAACATTACCTGATTCAAGTTCTTTAACAATTACTTCAAGTTCACTTAATTTTTCTTCAAAACTTTTTTCTTCTTTACTCATTTTAATTCTCCTTTATTTCATTTACTTTGGCATTAATTATTCCATCACTTAAATTTACTTCAATCATTTCATTAGTTTTAATATTTTTAATGCTTGTTAATACCTTATTATCTTTCTTAGTTATTGAATAACCTCTTTTTAAAGTATTTAATGGATTTAATATTTCAAGTTTATTAACTAATACATTATAATCATTATATTTTTTCTCAATCATTTTAATTGGACTTGTAAATATAAAACTTGATTTTATAGAATCCAATTTTATTTTATTTGAATTAATAATATTTAAAATTACATTTTTACTTCTTTCTATACAATTAGATAGTTTTTCTTCTTTTACTTCATATATACTCATAGGACTTTTTAAAATATAACTATCCATTATTCTATTTAAATATTTTTTATCAGTTTCTATTTTAGTTTTTATATTTTTAGTCATTCTTATTCTATATTGATTAATAAGTTTTTTTAATTCTTCTTTTGATGGAACTGATACTTCAGCTGCTCCTGTTGGAGTTGCTGCTCTATAATCCGCAACAAAATCAGCTATGGTAAAATCAATTTCATGACCTACAGCACTAATTACTGGTGTTTTACACTCAAATATTGCTCTTGCAACTATTTCTTCATTAAAAGCCCATAAATCTTCAAGTGATCCTCCACCTCTACCTACAATTAAAGTATCAAGATTATATGTATCCGCTATTTTTATATTTTTTACTATATCATCTTTTGCTTCTTTACCTTGAACTAAAGATGGAAATAAAATTACTTCACAAAGTGGATATCTTCTATTAATAGTTGAAATAATATCTTTAATAGCAGCTCCAGTAGGCGCTGTTACAACACCTATTCTCTTTGGAATTTTTGGTATTTCTTTTTTATATTTTTGATCAAATAATCCTTCAGAGGCAAGTTGTTTTTTTAATTTTTCATATAATGCATAAAGATTACCAACACCATCTTCTGTCATATCAGTTACATATATTTGATAGTTACCAGTTTGTTCAAATACACTTATTCTTCCCTTTACAAGTACTTTCATTCCATCTACTGGTTCAAAATTTATATTTTTTGTACTACTTGCGAACATAATTGCATTAATTCTTGATTCTTCATCTTTAATAGTAAAATAAAAGTGACCTCTTGAATGATGTTTAAAATTTGATATTTCACCCTTTATATAAACAGTTTGAAGATTAACATCATTATCTATTTTATATTTAATATATCTTGTTAGAGCACCAACAGTGATATAATTATTATTCATTATCTTCTCCATGATATATACTATCAAGTACAGCATTAATCATACTTTTTACTTTTTCATCTGAATATTCATTAGCAAGTTCTACTGCTTCATTAATTGCGACTATTTCTGGAGTATCAGTATAAACTAGTTCATAAATACCCATTCTTAAAATAGCTTGATCAGTTTTACCAAGTCTATCAATTGTCCAATCTTTTAAATGTTTATTTGCAATTCTATCAATATCATTTTTATATTCAAGTAC
Organism: uncultured Mycoplasmatota bacterium; assembly: GCA_900546245.1. GTDB lineage: Bacteria > Bacillota_I > Bacilli_A > RF39 > UBA660 > CAG-433. The sequence goes on from URBY01000024.1 coordinate 14,326, forward strand.
ACCATTTACTATTTCATTTACAAATTCATTTTCTAAAGGTACAGATTCTTTTATAACATCTTCTACTTTATAATCAATATGATTTGATTGATATAAAAATATTTGATATAAAATTGTCATTATTTTTTTTCTAAGTTCTGTTCTATTCATTTTTCTTCACCACAATAATTTTAACATAAAAAAATAAAAAAAACTATCATATATATAGTTTTTTCATATACTTTTTGTATTTAATTGTCTTTTTAGGGTTCTTATAGTAAATAATATCAAAAATTATCAAAATAATAGACAATATAATTAATGACACAAAAACATACATTTTTATTAAATCAATATTTCTATTAAGTGTAAAATTTTCATTTGATAATATTTTATTATAGTATTCTCCATTATCTAGTAATTTTTCAATACTAATTTTTTGGCCATCTAGTGCTTCAATATTTAAATAAACTTTACTTGTCAAAGCTGTATTATTTCTCAAAAATATCATTAATTTTTTATCATCATATGTTACAGTATATAAATTTAATTGTTCCTTTGTTTTAACACCTTTTAAAGAATACATCTCAAGATTAGAATTTTGTAAATCCATTATTACATATCTTTCTTTATTTTTAATTGCTTCTTCTAAAGATTCTTTACTATTAATTATAAAATAATCATTATTTAAAACTTTTTCAAAATCATTACCAAAAAATATTAAACTTATTAAACAGATAATAATTATTATAACGTTTAATACAATATTTTCTTTTTTTCTTCTTATTATTAATTCTTCTATATTACTCATACTTTTCACCTACTATAACAATAATAACACAAAAGGACTAGAAATATCTAGTCCATAAAGAATTTATAATAAAATTTATATGCTGAATAAATATCAAATTTACTAGTTACTTCATAAGGTGCATGCATTGAAAGTACTCCAATACCAGCATCTACTACTTCTATTCCTTTATTTGCAAGTATATAGGCAATAGTTCCACCACCACCTAAATCAATTTTACCTAATGTTGATACTTGATATTTTATATTATTTTTTTCTAATATATTTCTTACATAAGCCATATATTCAGCATTCGCATCACTTGCACCAGATTTACCTCTTGAGCCAGTATATTTATTTAAAACAATACCTCTTCCTAAGAATGATGCATTATTTACTTCTGATGCATCTTTATATATTGGATCATATCCAGCATCTACATCAGCAGATAACATTTTAGAATTATTATATACTTTATTTAATGCTCCTATATAATTTTCATCTTTTTTATTTAATAGTTCATTTATAAACATATCAAATGCTTCAGAACACATTCCAGTATTTCCAACACTTCCTATTTCTTCTTTATCAGCTAAAATTGTTACACATGTTTTTTCAGGATTTTGAGTATTTAATATTGCCTCTAAATTACAATAAGAACATACCTTATCATCTTGACCATATGCCGCAACCATTGATTTATCAAATCCTAGACTTCTTGCTTTAAATGCTGGAACTATTTCAAGTTCAGAACTTAAAAAATCAGTTTCTTTTATTCCATATTTTTCATTTAATAATGAAAGAATATTATATTTTATACTGTCCTTTTCTTCATCAAATGGAATACTTCCAATTAATAAATCTAAGTTTTCTCCTTCGATACCCTCACCTAAAGTTTTCTTTTCTTGTTCTCTTGCTAAATGTGGAAGTAAATCAGTTATTGTAAATATTGGATCACTTTCATCTTCTCCAACATTAACTTCAACTTTTTCACCTGTTTTTTTAACAATAACACCATGAATTGAAAGTGGAATTGTAGTCCATTGGTATTTTTTTATTCCACCATAATATTGTGTTTTAAAATATGCAAAACCATCGTCTTCATACATTGGATTAGGTTTTAAATCAAGTCTTGGTGAATCTATATGTGAACCTACTATATTTAGTCCATTAGATAAAACTTCCTTACCAATAACAGCAATATATACGCATTTATTTCTATTAATATAATATACTTTATCACCAATATTTAAAGTATTTTTTTCTTCAATATTAATAAAACCATTATTATCAAGTAATTCTTTAGCATTTTTAACAAATTCTCTTTCAGTTTTAGATTTATTTAAAAAATCCATATATCCTATAGAAAACTCAAATACATTCTTTTTTTCTTCTTCATTTAGGCTTAACCAACCTGTTTTCTTATTATTAATTATATCTTTTCTTTCCATCTTAGCCTCCTAATATTATTATACCTAATAATACAATTTATACAAATATTTTTTTGAAACAAAAAAAGACTAATTTTGCAAAATTAATCTTTTATTACACTTTTTATAAGTTTTCCTGCTTCTGATAAACTATTTTCAGTTACCATATTTGCACTTGCTCCTGAAACAAGTAAAGCTGATGACTCGTTTTTGTCTGATAATGACCATACTGCATAACTTAAATTATTTTCTTTCATGAAGTTTATCCACTTTATTGTTTCTTCTTTATAAACTCCTCCATTACCACTCGCAT
>URBY01000025.1 GCA_900546245.1 uncultured Mycoplasmatota bacterium
ATTTTCACTAATTATTTATTTTTAAATTACTGACATTTTCACTAATTTTTCACAATATTTTTTATAAAAATTAAAAAAGCATCATATAAATGATACTATTTTTTTAAAAGTTCACTAGCAGTTGTAACTAAACTAGCCATATTTTGCATATCTGATGGAATTATTATTTTAGTTGCTTGACCTTCTGCAACTTTTTCTAATGTTTCAAATTGTTTTAATGCAAGTACTGATTTGTCTGCTCCTGCCTCTTTTAAAAGTTTAATACCAGCAGCTGTTGCTTCTTGTACTTTTAATATTGCTTCTGCTTCACCTTCAGCAAGTTTTATCTGTGATTCTTTTTGAGCTTCTGCTCTTAAGATAGCACTTTCTTTTTCACCTTCAGCAATTAATATACTTGATTTCTTTTCACCTTCTGCTTGAAGAATTTTTTCTCTTCTTTCTCTTTCAGCACGCATTTGTTTTTCCATTGCTTCTTGTATATCTCTTGGTGGAATAATATTTTTTACTTCAACTCTATTTATTTTTATTCCCCATGGATCAGTTGCTTCATCTAGTATTAAACACATTTTATTATTGATTAAATCTCTAGATGTTAATGTTTCATCAAGTTCAAGTTCACCAATAATATTACGAAGTGTTGTTGCTGTTAATGTTTCAATTGCATTTATCGGATTTTCAACACCATATGTATATAATTTTGGATCAGTTATTTGAAAATAAACAACTGTATCTATTTGCATTGTTACATTATCTTTTGTAATAACTGGTTGTGGTGCGAAATCTCTTACCTTTTCTTTTAATGAAACATTATTTGCTATTCTTTCTATAAATGGAATTTTAAAATGTAATCCTGTTTGCCAAGTGGATTTATAACTACCTAGTCTTTCAATAACGAATGTTTTTGATTGTGGTACAATCTTAATATTTGTAATAATAATCAATATTAAAAATATAATTAAAATAATAAATTGCATAACTTACATCTCCTCTTCTCTAACAATTATTTTAGCACCTTCAATTTTAAGTACCCTTACTTTTTTACCTTCATCTATATGACTATTTGATATAGCCATCCAGTCTTTACCAGAAACTTTTACCCTACCTGGTGATAACTCGTTTATCTCTTTTGTAACTATACCTATTTTACCAATTATAATATCAATATTTGTTTTTGTAACATTTTTATTTATAAATTTATCAAGTAATGGTTTTGTAAATATTAATGAAATAATAGTAAAAAATGTAAATACTACAATTTGAATAATTAAATTATCTGTAAAATATGTACTAATAAATGCACACAAACTACCAAAAGCAAACCAAATAGTAATTAAATTAAATGATAAGGCTTCAATTATCAAAAAGGCAAATATCAAAACAAACCATATCATAACACTTACCTCCTTTACTCTTATTATATTACTAAAAAACTATAAAAAGCAATAAATAAAAGAAAAAATCACTAAAACAATGATTATCCTATTCTTTTATATATGTAGGTTGCAATATATGGTTCTATATTATTATGTGCACCACTTCCACCTGTTGCAGCAGCATACATAGGTCTACCACCATAAATATGAGAATCATTAATATAATCTGGTATTATAAGAAAAGTAGCTCCATATTTATTACTAGGGTTATTTGAATAATTAAAACCACTTGCCCAACTATGTCCATCTGGACTATATACATTATGTTCGTGACTAGGCATTTCTGATATTGTTAATTTATGTGTATATTCCCCGCCAGTACTACCATTTGTAAACTTTTTAACAATTCCATTACTATCTGTTCCAGTTCCTACACCTATTATTGTTCTTCCACCTGCATATACTTCCCATTTTCCTCTAAATTTATCTTGTACCTTTTCTACTGTATCATCTTCTGTACTCATGTATATACTTCCTACTGGATATATTTCATTTATTACTTCTCCTTTTATATTATCTATTTGATTTTGCATACTAGTAATTGTTGTCTTTAGTTCAAGAATTTGATCTTGAACTGTTCCCGATGCATCATAATCTATATTGTCTACTACCTTCTCTGTTATTTTTTTATTTAATGAACTTGAATTATTCATTGTTTTAACTAACATTAACATACTTATTAAAAATAGTGTTAGAATACTAAACATTATTATTGTGCTTGCATATCCTTTATTATTTATTTTCATAACCTTTTTACTCCCTCATACTATACTTATTACTCTAAGTATACCCCCCCCCGGAAGCATTTTGTCAAGTTAAATTTTATACCTGTTTTAGGTGTTTTTTGCTAAATTATTTATTTAATGCTATTTTACAATAATTTTCGGTAAATAAAAAAAGAAAATTATTTTTCCTTTTTGATTGTCATATTAAAATGTTCTCTAACTTTTTGTTCAAGTTCATCTCTTAATTTATCATTTTCTTTTAATAATGCTTTAACAGTTTCTTTACCTTGACCTAACTTTTCTCCATTATATGAATACCATGCACCACTTTTATCAATGATACCTGCTTCTACACCTAAATCAATTATTTCGGAAACTCTACTTACACCTTCACCATACATAATTTCAACTACTGCTGTTTTAAATGGTGGTGCAACCTTATTCTTTACAATTTTAACTGTAGTTTTATTACCAATAACACTATCACCTTGTTTTATTTGCTCACTACGTCTTACATCCATTCTAATTGTTGAATAAAATTTTAATGCTCTTCCTCCTGGTGTAGTTTCAGGATTACCAAACATAACACCAACTTTTTCTCTTAATTGGTTAATAAAAATTGCAATTGTATTTGTTTTATTAATAGTTCCAGATAATTTTCTAAGTGCTTGACTCATTAATCTTGCTTGAAGACCAACATGTGAATCACCCATTTCACCTTCTATTTCAGCTTGTGGTACAAGTGCTGCGACTGAATCTATTACAACTATATTTATTGCTTCACTTCTAACTAATGCTTCACAAATTTCAAGTGCTTGTTCACCTGTATCTGGTTGAGAAAGTAATAACTCATTTATATTTACTCCTAAGTTTTTAGCATATACTGGATCTAATGCATGTTCTGCATCTATAAAAGCTGCCCTTCCTCCTGCTTTTTGAATTTCTGCTATTGCATGAAGTGCAAATGTAGTTTTACCAGATGATTCTGGTCCATATATTTCAATAATTCTTCCTTTAGGATATCCTCCAACACCTAATGCTAAGTCAAGTGTTAATGATCCACTTGGTGATACTGCTATTTCATTATGAGTATCGTCACCAAGTTTCATTATTGCCCCTTTACCAAATTGTTTTTCTATATCTAAAAGAACTTGTGATAATATCTTGTCCTTATCTGTTTCATTTGTTTTTGCCATTTATTTTTCCTCCTTGTAGCTTAATACATTCTTATTATAACGCATATTAAAAACAAAATCAAGTGTTTTTCAAACATTTGTTCTATTTATTGTTTTTAATAAACATTATATAGTAATATTTATTTTCTATATATCCTTTTTGATAAGAGTATTTTATTTTTTTCCTCCTTTCTAAAAATAACCCTTTCATATCTTATATTCTCTCTTTTAAAGCTAAATTCCACTAAATATTAAAAAAAATATGATTTTTTAAATCATATTTTAATCTTGTCTCTTAAATAAATATTTTTTATAAGCTTCATAATATTCAAAACCAGATATTAATGATAATATTGTACCTGCGATTAAAAAGAAATCATCAACTGCAACATTTATAAAAGCAAATGGAAAATTACTAAATAGTTTAAGTATTAAACCTATCATTAAAAAAGCTGTTTTAAATTTTCCAGTATATCCAGCCGGAACTACTTCACCATTTGTATTTGCAAAAAGTCTAATAGTATTAACTATCATATCTCTCATTACAACAATTACTGGTATAACAGGATGAATATAACCATATGCCGATAAAATTATAAGTAAACTATTTACTGATAATTTATCCGCAATTGGATCCATTAATTTTCCATAATCGCTTACATTATTATATTTTCTTGCTAAATGACCATCTAAAAAATCTGTTATAGAGGAAAGTATAAACAAAACTCCAACTATAATCATTTTTGTATCCATTATTAATGTATCATTAACCAAAAATTTCTTAAAACTAACATTTATCATATCAAAAGGGAATAATAATATTATAATTATTATAATTGACATAATTAATCTTGCATTAGTAAGTCTATTTGGTAAATTTTTATTTTTCATTTTTACCACACTCCAATTTATTCCTTATCACTTATTTTAATATTGTCACTTGCATTACTACTTTTACTATTATTATAAATAGTAACACTAACAAATACTAAAACTAAAACAGTAAGTGCAATTACTAATATTAAAGGTAATTTACTCTTTTCTTTTTCTTCTTTTGTATATGGAGATGCAATCTTATCTTCTTTTTCTTTTGCTTTACTCGCTTTTTCTATATCATCTATAGGTATCTTAGAAGTAGATTCAAATACATATTCATTAAATTCATCTATTATTTGTTCAGAATTAAGTCCTAAGTATTTAGCATAATCTGTTATCATACATTTAAGTAAGAATATATCTTTAAATGTTTTATAATTTCCAGATTCTATTGCTTCAAGTTGAGAAACTTTATAATTTAAATCCTCCGCGGCCTCCTCTATAGACACCCCATTTTGTTCTCTTGATTCTTTTAGAACTTCTCCTATTTCTTTCAAATATTTCACTCCTTACAATTTAAAAAAATAATAATTTTAATAAGCCATGTTCTGTACCTATTACTAGGTGGTAAACATTTATCTATGATTAACTCATCCTATGCTTAGTTCTTTTTTTCCTTGCATAAGTTCCCCTACCATATTTTGGGTTTCTCGCTTGCGGAGTTTACCAATCGTTTCACTTTTTCCTTTTGGAAAAATATCGTCACTGCGGCACTTTATGATTACTAAATCCATAGAAAACCTTAGGATTATTCATCGTCGTTAGCATAAACTACTATAGGTTATTTTTTCCCTATACACAAACACTACTCTCATCACAGAAGAGTGCGAGCATGGACTTTCCTCTACATATAAATGCAGCGTTTACCTAAAAATTATTATTCATTATCATTATTTCTTCCATAAATTATTTTTTCTAATTCGGAAATTCTACGAAGTAAGTCAACATTAGTCACTTGTCTTTCGCTATTTTTTACAATATCCATATTAGCTTTGGCATTTCTAAGTTTTTGCTTAAGTTCTAGAATTTGATTATTTAGAGCATTAATTTGTCTATCTTTTTCTCTAATCATACTGTTATATGCATTATAATCACTTATAACCATATCAAGTACTTTATCAACTTCCTGAGGTCTATATCCCCTAGCATCTACTTTAAAGTCCCAATTATATAGCATTTCTGGATTTAACAAAATTTCTTTAGACACTTTTGCCTCACCTCTTTTAAGTAATTATCACAAAAAAAGGCATATTTGTCAATATACACATATTTACTTATTATTTACAAACATGTTAACATTAAATCTAATTTACTATCTTCTACATCTTCCATCATATTATTTAAAACATATATAAGATATAAATTGTTCATTTTATTTTTCTCCTTTATTATTAAGTTATCACAAAATAAAAATAGTTTCATTATAATCGACAAACAAAGATAAATATAGATATAATTAGATTATAGAATTCAAATTTTTTTAAAGAAAATATATGAAATTTTTTTAATATATAGTATAATTAATATGGTGGTTATAATGAATTACCCAAATAAAAAGAAAATTATTAATGAAAACTATATATATTATGGAAAAAGAGGTATGAATTTAGAAGATGATATTAACTCATCAAATAAATATTATCTTGATAATGATATAGCAGTTATATATAAAAAGCCTACTCCAATAAAAGTGGTTAAAGTAGATTATAATAAAAGAATTAATACAAAAATAACTGAAGCTTATTATGAAATACCATCTACTACTGATTATAATGGTATATATAAAGGAAAATATATAGACTTTGAAGCAAAAGAAACAAAATCTAAAACATCTTTTTCATTAAATAATATTCATAAACATCAAATTGATCATTTAATTAAAGTTAAAAATCACGGAGGAATATCTTTTTTAATAATTAGATTTACTACTCTAAATAAAACATTCTTTTTAGAAACTAAAAAATTAGAGGAATTCCTATATAATAATGAAAGAAAATCTATACCTCTTTCATATATTAGTGACAATGGTTACTTAATAAATGAAAATTATAATCCAAGATTAGAATATATAAAAATAATTGATAAATTACTTTAATAAAAGAAATGAAGGGAAATTTAATATGAAAAAAATTGAAAAAAAGAAAAATACTAAATCAAATGAAACAATGGTAAAAGTTAAGAAAAAGAAAAAGGTTAAAAAAGTTTTAAAAATTATACTTAATATATTTTTACTACTTTTATTAATTGGGTTAATTGGTGGAATAATATTTGCAATATATATTGTTACTCATGCACCAGACTTTAATCCAGAAAATTTGTATAGTACAGAATCATCTATACTTTATGATAGAAATGGTAATCAAGCAGGCAAACTTGGTGTAGAAAAAAGAAAAAATGTTAATTATAATGATCTACCTCAAGTACTTATTGATGCGATTATAGCAACTGAAGATTCAAGATTTATGCAACACAATGGTTTTGATTTACCTCGTTTCTTAAAAGCATCTGCTGGACAAGTAGTTAATAAAATTACTGGTCATGGTAATGCTGGTGGTGGATCAACACTTACAATGCAGGTTTCAAAAAATAACTATACATCTGTTGAAGATTCTGGTTTTGAAGGAATAGTAAGAAAATTTACAGATATATATATTTCAATATTTAAACTTGAAAAAAATTATTCAAAAGAAGAAATAATTGAATTCTATGTAAATATTCCTTTCCTTGGAAATAATGCATATGGTGTTGAACAAGCATGCCAAACATATTTTGGTAAATCAGTTTCTGATATAAATTTAAGTGAAGCATCACTAATTGCAGGACTATTCCAAGCTCCTACTTCATATAACCCATATCAACACCCAAAACAAGCAGAAGAAAGAAGAAATACTGTTTTATATTTGATGCAAAGACACGGATATATTACTAAAGAAGAAGCAGATGATGCTAGAAGTATACCTGTAGAAAGCTTACTTAGAGAATCTAATCCAGAAGGATCATCAAATGAATATCAATCATATATAGACGTTGTAGTAAAAGAAGTAGAAGAAAAAACTGGATTGAGTCCATATACAACAGGTATGAAAATATATACAAATCTAGATCCTGATAAACAAAAAACATTAAACGATATAATGAGTGGTAAAACATGGAAATGGAAAGATGATAAAGTTCAAGCCGGTATAGCAATTGTTGATGTTAATACAGGTGCTTTAGTTGCAACTGGTGGTGGAAGAAATCAAAAAGGTGAAAGACAATATAATTATGCCACTGATATTACAAGACAAATTGGATCTTGTGCTAAACCATTATTTGATTATGGTCCAGCATTTGAATATACTAACGCTGGACTTGCATCGCAAGTGTATGATGGACCGCATTCATATTCAAGCGGTGTTGCGATAAAAAATGCAGATGGAGGTTATAAAGGAACTTTAACATATAAATATGCTCTTGCAGCATCAAGAAATATTCCTGCACTTAGAGTATTCCAATCTGTTGATAATTCAAAAATAAAAGAGTTTGTTACAAAACTTGGAATAAAACCTGAAATAGATAGTAATGGTGGACTTCATGAAGCACATGCACTTGGAGCATTTAGTGGATCAAATCCAAAAGATATGGCTGCTGCTTATGCTGCATTTGCAAATGGTGGTTATTACACTGAACCTTATACTGTTAATAAAATAGAATATATCGATTCTGATAAAACTGTAAGTTTAAAAAATAAAAGATCAAAAGTAATGTCTGATTCTACTGCATATATGATTACTGATGCACTTGTATATGCAGTTTCAGGATATGGTAACATAGGTGGTTCTGTTAGTGGTGTACAACTTGCTGCTAAAACTGGTACATCAATGTTTGATTCTGAAGCAAGAAGAAAATATGGTTATCCATCTTCAGCAAATATGGACATGTGGGTTACAGGATATACTCCTGAATATGCAGTATCATTATGGTATGGTTATACAAAAGCAGAAAAAGGATATTATTTAGGTAATGATGGATATTCAGCTCGTGGTAAACTATTTAGACAAGTAATATCTTCTATTTCAGATAGAAGTGGAACTAAAAAATTCACAGTACCAAGCAGTGTTGTGAAAGTTACTGTTGAAAAAGAAACATCACCACTTATGCTTCCTTCAGCTAATACACCTAATAATATGAAAGTTACTGAATATTTTAAAAAAGGTACACAACCAACAGAAGTATCACCAAGATACAGTACACTTCCAAATGCATCAGGTTTGAATGCTAAAACAAACGGAAATCAAATAGAACTTTCTTGGACTGCTGCAAATAAACCTGAATATTTAACTGATGATTATTTTAGAAAAAATTATAAAACTTTCTTTGGTAGTAGTTTAGAAGAACAACTAGCAGCAAGAAAAGCATCACAAGGAGAATTTGGTTATGAAGTATTTGTTAAAGATAATTCTACTGGTGTAACTAATTCACTTGGATTTACTACAAATACAACATTTAAAACTACTAAACAAAATAAAAATGTTACATATATAGTAAAAACAACTTTAAGTAATCTTAAAGTTACACAAAGTTCAGGTATAACAATAGATGTTAAAGGAGAACCTGAAAAAACAACAAGTTTACTTACATATGTTCTTGCGGGCAATTTAAAAGATACTGCAAAAGTAAATGTTTTATATACTGATCCTGGTATAACATCTGTATCAAATGATGGTATTGACATAACAAAAAATGCCAAAATAACTGTTTCATGTCCTGAACTTGGAACAAGTGGTAAAGCACAAAAAGAAACATATACATTTACAAAGGCAGGTACATATACTCTTAAATATACAATTACATATAATGGAGCATCTGAAACAGTAGCTAGAACAATTACTGTATCAGAAGCTGATACTCCTAGTGTAACAGAGTAATAAATAAAGACATATCAACTTTGATATGTCTTTTCTTTATTCATTTAACCAATCATAATCATATATTTCTTCTATATACTCTTCTTTATTATTTTTCCTTATAATATCTGTAGAATCTTTATATCCTTTTTTATTCCATTCAAAAAGTATTTTATCTATATATCTTATACTATTAACGCCATTTAATATTGCTTCTTTTAATGCAGCTTCTATAAGATTTAAAGGTATATTATTTTCTATCCATTTACTAATTGTTTCATATTCAACAGGTGATAGTGTTCTTCCAAATTCTTTTTCAAATTTTGAATATATGTCACTTGAATTATCATTTGTATCATTTTCAATTAAACAGGCATTTATTTTTTTAAAGAATAAATCTAATGATATATATTCTTCTATTATTCCATTACTTTTATTCATTTCAATTGATATATATTGTTTTTCAATTAAACTATTTATTATTTCTAGAACTTCATTTTGCTCCATAAATAAATCATTTGATATTTTTTTATTATCAAAAATAAGTTTTTCATTACTATTAAGAAAATATATAAGCATTATAAACTCATTTATATCCAAATCAAACTTTTTATAATATTTTACTAAATAGTTTGGTATTATCATGTGATTATTTACAAGCATTAATTTTTCAATAACATTTTTATTCAAAATTATCACTTCCTTCTAAATACTTTTTAATTAATAAATTTTTGTTTTTTAATTTATTATACAATATTTGTTTTTCTAAATCTACATAAATTTTATTTATATCACTACTATTTGTGTATTTTTTTATTTCATTATATTTTATATCTATATCACTTCTACTATGAATTGGCAAATTTAAATATCTTTTTTCTATATCATCAATTTTTAATATTTTTGATGAAATTAAAAGTGAATCCATACTATATTTATATAATGTATAATTATCTATAGTTTTACCATTAATTATTTCTTTTACTTCCATAATTATTTTAAATTCTTTTTTTGTAAAGTTATATTTATTTGAATAATCTAATTGTGCCCATATTCCTAAATAGTTATAACACTCTATAAGACTATTATTAGGCTTTATTTCAAGAATTTCAAACATATTAGTATAGTTAATCAAATTTAATAGTTTGTTTGATTTACCGGCATTAAAAATTATATTTAATTCTTTTTTTATTCTATCAAAAGAAAGATACCTAATCTTTTCAACATTATTATAAATGGTATTCATTAAATTATCTTCAATATTAAAGTCATACACTAATGAAAATCTAATTGCCCTTAAAATTCTTAAAGGATCCTCATTTATTTTAGTATTAGCATTTCCAATACATCTAATTATTTTATTATTAATATCATTTATTCCATTAAGTAAATCAATATACATTCCATTTTTATCTATACAAATAGAATTTATAGTAAAATCTCTTCTTATCAAATCTTCTTTTAAATCATCAATATATTCTACCTTGTATGGTCTTCTATCATTATTCTTATAGTATTCTTTTCTAAATGTAGTTACTTCAAAAATATAATTATTATATTTAAGTTTTATAGATCCAAAATTATCTATATGTTCTATATTAAATATCTTACAAACTTCATCTGGTAATGCATTTGTAATAATATCAATATCATTTGACTTTACGTTCAATATTTTATCTCTTACATATCCACCAACAATATATGCCTTATATCCATTATTTTCTAATATATTCAATATTTTAATCGCATTCTTATACATAACATCACCATAAAAATTATACCATAAAACAAGAAAAACCACTCAATATGAATGGTTTTTAATTATTTATTAACTGATTCTTTTAATTTGCTTCCAGCTTTGAATGAAACGCTATTTCTAGCAGCAATCTTAACTGGTAATCCAGTTTTTGGATTTCTTCCTTCTCTAGCTTCTCTTCTAGATACTCCGAAAGAACCAAATCCAGTTAATGTGATTTTTTCTCCTTTTTGTAATGTTTCAGCAACTGCACTCATGAATGCTTCTAATGCACGAGATGAATCTGCTTTTGTTAATCCAGATTTAGCTGCCATTGCTTCGATTAATTCTGCTTTTGTCATGTTATAAACCTCCGTATTTTGACTTATTAATAAGCATACTATGCTTATAAATATAGAATACCATTATTTTTAATTTTTTACAATAGTTTTTTAGTATTTTTCCTTGAAAAATAAAAGAAATGCAGGCAAATTACGCTGCATTTGAAAGGAATGATTGAATATTAGTAATAGGTTTATCTTTAGTTTCTTGTAATTTCTCATTTGAAACAGAAAATAATGAATCTAAAGGAACAATATTATCGCTTGTTACATTCTGCTTTTTTTCACCTTGTTTAAGTATAGTTTTTTTAACATAATATTTTTTCCATACATTAAGAATAACTTCCTGTTTTTGTTTTGATGAATTAGCTATTTTAGTAGGATTTGCTGGAACATTAATATATATAATATCTTCTAAATCACTACCACTTAAATTATCACTATTTTTTTCAGGTGTTAAACTTTCCATTACTACATCTAAATTTGGTTTTTCTTCATCTAATTTTAATGAATCAATATTGATTTCTTTATTTTCTTCATTAACTTCATCAATCTTTTGTGGTTCAATTTTTTCTTCTAAACTAGTTTTTCTATCAGTATCTAATATTATTTGATTTACTTCTTCATTATTAAGTGGAACATTATCATTTGCAAAAGTTACTGTTTTCTTTGGTTCAACAATATTTTCAGTTTGCTTAGCACTTTCTTCTAAAACAATTTCTTCTTTGTTAATTGCAATAGTATCTTTCTTACAGAATTTAGGTAATTTACTTAAAAATGCTTCATCTTCTTCTTTTGTTCTATTTCTTTGATTATATAGTGCGATTAATTTTTCATGATCATTTAAAATAAATTCACTATCTTCTTCATAGTTACTATAAGTTCTAGCTATATCATTAACAATATTATAAGTTGATACTGAAATTTTACTATTTTCTGAAACAGGTTCTTTAACAAACTCACTAGCACTTGGATTTATTATATGTACAATCATTTTTAAAGATGATACGTTTATACCTTGATTGTGTTTTTTATTTTCCATAACTTGACTTTTTTCTAATAATTCATCTATTTCTTTTTGTATTCTTGATATTTCATCAGTAATTGCAGAATACTCAGAATATAAAATACCATCTTGATGAATCAATTCATTTTTCTCATTCTTTTTTTGTAAAATATTTCTAACTATATCACCAGCATCTCTTGCACCTGTAGATGTAATATTATCTGAATTATTTTTCTTCAAATCCTCAAATTGTTTATCTAAATCAGATAATTGTTCTTCTACCTTATTATAATTATCCATTTGCTCTAATATTCTTTTGTCAAGTTCATTTCCTTTGTCTAACACATCTACTAATGAATCATATAATTGTACCAAAATTTCTGAATTGTCTTTAGATAAATTAGTAACTCCCATGTTTTCACCTCTTATTTTATTATTTTCCTTGTTCCCTTAAAGATTTATATGTTTCAGAAAAAATCTTATATGCTTCTTGTCTTTCATCTTCATTTTCCAAATCTTTCATTACATTTTTATTATCTTCTTTTACTACTTTTGATGCGTATATTGCAACATTATTACTATCTTCTTCATCTTCTATAAAATAATAAATATATTCAATATCCTTGCCCTCTGGTTTTACTCTTGTGATTAATGTTGCTTCCTTTTTATTACCATTAGCAAGTTCTACTTCAAATTTATCTCCCATTTTTATTCTCCTTTTTTATTACATACCCATACTACGATTATTATTTTCAGTTGGAATCATTTGAACATACATATTTCTTTGTGCTTTTAATCTATTGATTTCTTCTTCTTTCTTTTTATGTTCATAATATGCCTTTGCAGACTTTTCTGCTTCTATATCTATTGCATTTTTTACTTCTTCTGAATCAACAGGTAATACTTCACCAGTATATACTTCATTATTCATTTTTTCATATTTGTCTATTTGTTCTTTTTTATTTTGCTCCTTTTGCATATCAAAAGCTGATTTAGTCATAAAATCAAAAATATTCTCATTTACATTACCTTTTTTCAAATTATTTATATCAATATCAAATTCTGGATTTTCTTGTTTTGGAATATATTTTGCCGAATCATTCTTAGATTCAGGTTCTTTTTTATTTTGTTCTTCTTGTGCATATATTGATGCTTTAGACATTTCATCCATAATTTCTTCATCAGTATAACCTTTTGATTCATTTTTGTTAGCATTTAAATCTATATCAAACGCTGAGTTTAAATCTTCTTGTCTTGATATATGATTTTCTAAGTTACTTATATTTTCTTTTAAATTACTAATTTCTTCTTGATATTTAGCATTCATTTGTTCCATTTGATTCATTAAACTTTCAATATATCCGAAAGAATAGTCTAACTCTTCTTGAATACTTTTTGTTACTTTATCACAGAATCTTTGATATATTCCTTTTGCGCCATTAACAACTTTACCAATTGATTTGTTAAAGACATTTTTCATTGCATTAACTGTTGCTTCTTTACCTTTTGCGACAACGCATTTAAATTTATTTTTAATAATGTGTTTTTTCTCTGCTTTTACCTTTGGTTCTTTTATTAATATTTCTTCATTTTCTTTTAATCTTTTATTAACTTCACTTCTGTATTCTGATTTTTCTTGTTCGGATAGACATTTAGAATAAAGGATATCATTTAATAACTTTGAAGCAACTGTTTCTTTTAAAAGACCAGGTTTAGACATTGTTTTTTCAAAATTTGTCTTAAAATTTTGTTTTGCATCCTCTAATTCTTGAGCTTTTCTTTCTTTTTCTAATTTTCTTTCACTAATTTGTTCACGATTATTATTTATTTTATCTTTTAAATTTGATACATAGTTATCTACTAATGCTTGTAACATTTCCTGTTCTTTTAATTTTTCATTATATTCAGTATTTTTCTCTATTCTTTCTTGTTCTTCTTTTTTTAATCTTATTACATTTGCCTTATAATCTTCTATAGATTTATCAGAGCTTAAAAGATCATATATGGTTCCATCAGGATAATTAGATTTTATATAATCAATAGATTCATTTAATTTATCTAATTCTTCTTTTAATTTATCAACTTCTAAATTAATTGTTTGTAATGCTTTATAATTTTCTTCATAACTAGATTTCATATTAACCTCCTATTCTTGTAACTCCTTGTAAGCTTTAGAAAAAATTTCAAATGCTATTTTTTTCTCATCTTCATTTTCAATTTCAATTATTTCATCTGTACCATCTTCGTTACTCTTTACTCTTGATGTAAATAAATATAAATCTCCATTTTCATCTTTTTCACCGTCAACATTATAATAAATATATTCAACACCTGTTCCAGTTACTTCTAATCTTGTTACTATATGTGCTGTTTTATCAATTCCATCAATATTCACTAAAAAATCACTCATACTCATTCTACCCTTCCTATTATATATATTATAATACCATTTTATTTTATTTTAGTCTATATTTTAAAGGTAAAAAAAAGATATAATTTTTGTTTTTTAAAATTATACCTTACTTTTATTTTTCTTCTTTAGATCCATAATAATTATAATATTTGCCATACTTACCGTTTTTAGTACTAACATTATTAAGTACACAACCCGCAATTGGAGCATTTACTTTTTGTAATGATTTTATTGTTGTATCAAGTACATTTTTTGGTGTCATTGAATCTGAACTTACAATTAATACCTTATCCACTAAAGTAGACATAATTATTGAATCAGGTAATCCGTTACATGGTACACCATCAAATATTACTATATCAAACTTGTTTTTTAATAAATTAACTAAATTTTTATTTTTTTCTGAGTTTAAAAGTTCACTTGGATTTGGTGGACACATTCCTCTAGTTATTAAAAATACATCCTTAACACTTGTTTTATGTACATATTCACTTATATTATTAATGTTATCAATTAATAAATTAGATAATCCCTTTGAATTAGATACATCGAAAATTTTGTGTTGTCTACCTTTTCTCATATCACAATCTACAATTAATACCCTTTTACCTGTTTGAGCAAACGCTAATGCTAAATTTGCACTTATAAAACTTTTACCTTCTCCAGGAATAGAACTTGTTACCAATATTGTTTTAAGTTCATTATCAATTGATGAAAATTGTAAATTTGTTCTAAGAGTTTTAACACTCTCACTTACTAATGCTTTTGGATACTTATTCAAAATTAGTTCAACTTTTGAATGCTTATCTATACCTTTTACGTCACTCTTAAATATTTTTGCAACTACAGGCATTCCAATTTGTTCTTCTAAATCATCTGATAATTTTATTGAATCATCAAAATAATATATAATGAATATAATAGCTATACTACCAAATATTCCAATAAATATAGATATAATAATATCTCTAATAAAAGTATCATTACACACTTCTTTTGGAACTTTTGCTTTATCTATTACACTTATATTATCTAGTTTATATATTTTAGAAACTTCACTATTAAATACTTTTGCAATTGAATTAGCTATTTTTGATGCCTCTTTAGGATTTTTATCTTGAACAGATATTTTCAAAATTTCAGTATCCTGAATTGCCTCAACACTTACTTTTTTAGATAATTCTTCTGCATTATATGATAATTTTTCATTTTTAATGACCTGTTCTAAAACCAATTCACTTTTAACAATCTCAGTATATGTTGTAACAAGTTTTTGATTTAACACAATATCGTTTTGTGTTATTGTAGAACTTTGTTCATTAGATTTAGCAAGTACAACTGTAGTATAAGCTTTATATAATGGTACCTTAAAATTATTGTCATATATTGTAACCATAAATACTAACAAAAAAGTTAAAATAACTATTATAAATATATATTTTTTTAAATAAAGTAAAAAATCTTTGATATTAATTTCTTCCATTTTACTGCCCCTTTTCCTTTTTTTATTACATGTTTTAAAAAAACTACACATATTATACATATTTTTTGAAATAATGCAAATTTTAAGAAATAATATCAAATTATTATAATTTTAGTTACTTATTTTTCTATACATATATGTTACTACATATGGTTTAAGCATATTAAACGAGTAATCAGAGCCAGAAATTTCTGTTGAATTAGATTTATTACTTGAGGTAATAGAATGATTATGTCCCTGTCCACCAACAGATGATAATACACCTGCATAATAGAAATCATAATTACTCGATATATACCAACTACCAGGTTCAACATTTACAGCTCCCCAAGATACACCAGAGGTTGTTACATTATTTTTAGCAGGCAATTCAAACAAAGTTCTTCTTGGTAAATTACTTTCGTTAAGAATAGTACTACCCGTAACATTATCAGCTACTGAATAACTGTATGAGTGATTATGTTTTGGCATTTCTGTTATTGTTAATTTATGAGTGTATTCGCCTCCCATACTACCATTTGTAAAGGTTTGAACAAGTCCATTACTATCAGTACCTGTTCCTTCTCCTATTAATGTCCTACCTTGTGCAT
>URBY01000026.1 GCA_900546245.1 uncultured Mycoplasmatota bacterium
CATTATCCTTTACTGCACGAACAATATAACATTATAGATATAATTTTGTCAATATAATTTTATTAATTTAATGTAATATTATATAAAAAAACAATACTGGTATATAAGTATTGTTTTTTTATATTTTCATATTTAAAGTATAAGGTTTATCATCATAAGAATTCTTTTCTTCATTATCATCAATAGAAGAGTCAAAACCTAGTTCTTTTTCTCTAAGAATAATTTCAAGTAATGATTTTAATTCTTTTAAATTTAAATTTTCAATACTACTTATATTAATTGCATTATTTTCATCTCTAGCTGACTGTATTATTTCTGTTACTTCTTTATCTACATTATTTAAAATATTTTTATTTTCTACAATGCTTTTATTAATTTCTTCTTCATTATTTATTAATAGTTTATTTTTTTCTATGTCTTTTAATGCTCTTTTAATTTTTATAATATTACATGTATAAGCTTCAAGAGTAAAAGCACTGATAATAGAAATTATATATGATATCATTCCACCATCTAAATATACTATTGATAAAATGTTTAAACCAAGTATAACAATATTAGCTATTAAACCTTTTATATATTTTTTAACATTTTCTTTTTGTTCATCTTCAAATTTACCTGAGTTTAGAACTTGAAGTTTCATTTTTTTTATTATTTTCTTTTCATTATGACTAGTATAGGGAATAGTATAAGTTTTATTATCTGCATATCTAATTTTAATTTGATCATTTTCAATCATATAATTTAAGATAAAGTCTCTTTTGTCATATTTATTTAATGAATAATCTTTCATATTAACCCTCCTAAACTGATTATATCATATTATTTATTATTTAAATATGTTATTTTTACAAACTAGTATATTATAATAAAATAGAGATGTCAATAAGATAAGCATTTAAGTCATTTGAAATTATGTTATAATATAAAATATAAATTAGTATTTAGGAGTAGATTAACTTATGAAAAGATTATTAAGAATTAGTTTTGATTTATCACTATTATCATTTATACCAATTATATTATGGTTTTTACTTGGAATAATAGTAGATAAAAATTTAATAAATATATTTACGCTTACATATCCACTTCAGTTTATTTATTATATATTTAGGTCGGTATTTTCTACAGGAACAAATATAAGTAAAGAAAAAGATAAAAATAAAGATGCAGTTATGTCAGGACTTGTTATTGGAAGTATTGTATCTTTAATAACATTTTTATTGATATTACTAAATATAGATGGATATATTAATTTTATGAATATGGATGTAAATATATATAAAACATTTGCAATATATTCTGTAATAGAGATATTTATTAGTTTGGAATTTTCATTCATTTTAAATAAACTATATTATGAGGGTCAAAATAAACTTGCTAATAAATATTCAATTATATTTAACTTGTTAAATTTTGTATTATTAGTAGGAACATCTTTAATTACAAAAAATCAAAGTATTATAGTAACAACAACATTAATTCCTCTTTTCTTAATTACTTTGTATATAATTATTAAAAATAGTGATAGATTTAAGTTGAAATTAAATATATTTAAATGTATAAAATATGATTCTGTAGAACTTTTTAATAACATTGGTTTTTTATTAATATTTTTATTTGGATTAAGTAATGCAATAAACTTCGGAGAAAAATATACATTAGCGCTTACATTTGTGGCTCTTATAACAGATACGCAGTGGGACACAGCAGATGCAATAGTAACAAATGCAACAATTGATATAAGCAAGAATAACTTTAATTATAAAGAACATAAGCACAATGCATATAAATTATTAGGTATATTATTTTTAACAAGTTTTATAATGTTTATTTTATTATATAGATTTTACGATTTAGATTTTAAAATAACAATGATATATTTTACTTTTGAAATAGTTAATTTTCTTATATATCCTATATATAGAATAAAGACATGTTATTTACAATTAGAATGGTCTTCATTTAAAACAACAGGAAACAAAATATTTTCACTATTTCTTAGAATGCTTTTATCATTAACAAAAACTCCTTTTTGTACTGGCATAGGGCAAGTTTGTTCATCAATATATCAATTTATTACTGTAAGTATATTTTTTAAATTCAATTTTAAAGTAGATAAAAAAGGAAATGTTATAAGAAAGAAGATGGAATAGTAGTCAATTATTCCTTTTTTTTATACCTAAAAAATGTTATAATTATATTGAAAATAGTAGGAGTGATATTTTGAGAATAGGGATAGATATAGATAATACTTTAACTGAAGTACAAGAAAAATTAAATAAAGCTGCATATACCTATGCAGTTAGTTTAGGTAAAAATCTTGATAGTTATGATAAGTTTATGCAAGATGAAAAAAATGATGGTACTGAATACGCAAAAAGGTTTCAGTTTAACTATGAAGAATTAAAATATTTCTTAAAAGATATTCAAGAAAATATTACTAATAATGCAATTCCAAGAAAAAATGCAAAAGAGGTAATAGATAAATTAAAGAACGAGCGACACACAATATATATAATAACCGCAAGAGATTCAGAGTTTCATGATGATCCTTATATTTATAGTAAAAACTGGCTTGATAAAAATAAAATATATTATGATAAATTAATTGTAAATGCTAGAGAAAAAGGTGAAGTTTGTAAAAGAGAAAATATAGATTTATATATTGATGATCAATTAGAAAATTGTTTAAATATTGTAAATACAGGAATACAAACAATTATGATAACAGATAAAAAATATGATTATGATAACATTACAATGCTTAAAAATTGGGATGATATTTATAATTTTATTAGTGAACTTGAAAAATAAAAAAGGAGTATTGTAATGCAAATAGGAGTAGATATAGATAATGTTCTTTCTAATTTTAATGAAGAATTATTAAGAGAGTATATTATTCATGACAAAGAAATAAATGGCAATGGTATAGTAAATAAAGATGAATATATAACAAAAATGTTTAATTGGAAAGATGAAGAAAAGAAAAAGTTTTATAAAGAAAATATAGAGAGAATAGCAGTTAATTTAAAGCCCATTAAAAATTGCACTAAATATATAAGAAAGTTAAAAGAAATAGGATGTGAAATTTATATAATAACAGGAAGAGATAATGGTGATTATTCTGATCCATATAACATGACAGTTAATTGGTTAAAAAAATATAATATTTATTATGATAAATTAATTTTAGTAGATGCTAAAAACAGTCATTCAAAAACAGAAGTTTGTTTAGAAAATAATATATCTATAATGATAGATGATTCAAAAAGAATGTGTCTAGATGCAAGTAATCATGGTATAACAACTTTTATTATGGATACGCCATATAATAAGGATGTAGATGGACTTATAAGAGTACATACTTGGAAAGAAATATTTGAAAAAGTAAAAAAATATAATAGTAGAATAAATGTTATTTTAGATACAGATACATATAACGAAGCAGATGATCAGTTTGCACTCTCATATCTATTAAAATCACAAGATATGTTTAATATTGAGGCAATTACAACTGCACCATATTCACATAAAAATTTTGATGTAACGGTTAAAGAAGGACAAGACTTAAGTTATAATGAAGTACTTAAAATCTGTAATTTGTTAAATTTTAATTTTGAAAATAAAGTATTTAAAGGATCAATAGATTATATACAAAATGGATATGATGATGAAAATGAGGCAGTTAATAAAATTATTGAAATAGCACTTAAAAACGATATGACATATGTTCTTAGCATAGGAGCAATTACTAATATTGCACTCGCAATAAAAAAAGAACCTAAGATAATTAATAAAATAGAAATTATTTGGCTTGGAGGAAATGATCTTTCTTATAAAGATAATATGGAATATAACTTTAGACAAGATGTAGAAGCAGTAAAAATTGTTTTTAATTCCAATGTTAAATTAACTGTTTTACCTTGTAAAAATGTAGTATCAACTTTAAAAATAGATATAAGCACGCTAAAGGATAATTTAATACAAAATGAACTTAATAATTATTTAATAGAAAGATTTTGTAATGATGGATATCATCCATATAAAGAAGAGAGAGTTATTTGGGATATATCTGTTATTGCTTATATAATAAATAAAAAATGGTTTAAAACAAAAGAGATAAGCACTCCAGTTATAAATGATGATACATCTTATAAAATGACAAATGTAAAAAATAAAATAACATTTGTAACAAAGGTGAATAGAAATAAAATTTATAGTGATTTATTTGAAAAAATTAATAAGTGAGGTATATATGAAAGTAAGATATTATGGTGATAAAATAGAAAAAAATAATAAGGCTATATCATTATGTGGACCAACTCCTAGAAGTAATAAAATAATTAGTTGGAGAAAAGAAGCAATAGATATACTAAAAAATATTGGATATGATGGTATTGTGTATATTCCTGAAGCTAAAGATAAAAATTTTGCTTTTAAAACAAAAGAAGAACAATTATTTTGGGAAAGAGAATGTTACATTAATTCAAATGTAATAGTATTTTGGGTACCAAGAAAATTTCCATCAATGTTAGGTTTAACTACAAATGTAGAATTTGGTTACTGGCTAAAAAGCAAGAAATGTATATATGGTAGACCAGATGATTCTTATAGAACTGATTATCTAGATTGGTTATATAACTTAGAATATAATAAGAAACCAGAAAATTCATTAGATGAATTATTAAGACAAGCAGTAAAAATGAGTGAGGAGGACAAAAAATGAAAACTATACTAATACTAGGAATATGTAGAACTGGTAAAACTACATTTTCAAGAATGATTCAAAAAGAGTTTAGAAATTATCAGATTATAGAAGTTGATACTATTATATCTGCTTTACAAAGGACTGTAGTAAATGTTCCTATTGGATTTATTCATGATAATTTACAAGAAAACAAATTACCTGAATTTTTAAATTTACTTATACAAAAAAATATTAATAAAAATGGTAAAGAATTAGGTTATATTGTCAATGCTGATTCTATTTTACCAGAAGATTTACATAAATACTTTGATTTAAAGAATATGCTTGTTTATTATTTTGTAACTGAAAAGTTGTCTCCTGAGCAGATTTTAGAAAACTGTAGAAAATTTGATTCAGATGAAGAATGGACAACTAGAAGAACAGATGAAGAATTATTAAAACATTTCAAATTTTATAAAAAAATAGAAAAGACAATTATAAATGATTGTAAAAAATATAATATTAAATGTATTGATACATCAGAAAATAGAGAAATAGTATTAAATAAATTGTTGGTTGATTTAAAAAATGAGTTAAATTAACCAAAAAATATATAGTAATTTATATTTGTAGTAAGCTAGGTGAATAAAAATCATATTTAGTATTTTGGCATAAGTATGGTTGTTAAAACAAGAAAAAAGTCTTTAATTATTCAATCATTTAATTGTATATTTGAAGGTATATATGATATTTTAATAAAAGCATATACAGGTGCTATTTTAAGTTTAATAAATTTAATAAGAACATATTTATTTTTAAATTATACTTATGGTGATAGGTGATGCATTAATATTATTAACAAGTACATATGCGCTTTTAAAAGAAAGGAAAAATAATAATGAAGGTTTATATTGTAAGACATGGTGAAGTTTCCCATAATGCACTCAAAGTGTATAGTAATGAAAATGAGGATTTAAATGAAAATGGAATCATTCAGGCAAAAGAATTAAAAAGAACTATTGAAGATTTAGATTATGATATTATAATTTCTTCACCATTAATAAGAGCAAAACATACATCTATTATAATTAACGCTAAGAATAAGAATATTTTAATAGATAATAGATTAGAAGAAAGAAATCCAGGTGATTTAAATGGTAAACCAATAAGTTATACAAACAGAGAAGAATATTGGAATTACTATACAAAAATTAAATATGGAACAAGTGAAAATATTCAAGATTTCTTTAAAAGAGTATATGATTTTCTAGATGAACTAAAAACTAAAAATTATAAAAGTGTATTAATAGTAGCGCATTCTGGTGTATCAAAAGCATTTAGTGGATATTTTGAAGGAATAAAAGAAGGTAAATTTTTAAATAGGGGACTTAAAAATTGTGAAATTAAAATATATGAACTATAAAAAATAGAAGGAGCTATATATGAAATTATATGTAATAAGACATGGTGAAACTAATATGGGAAAAAAGGAACTTATTGCGACAGAAGAAGAACCATTAAATGAAAATGGAATCATTCAGGCAAAAAAAATAGGAGAAGATTTAAGAAAATTAGACATACACATAATATACTGTTCTCCAATAGAAAGAGCAAAACATACATTAGAATTATTTAATTTAGATAAAAATATTCCTGTTATAATAGATGAAAGAATAAAAGAAAGAAATATGGGAATATATGAAAATATTCCTTTTAAAAATTTAGATTGGGATATATTTTGGAATTATAATTCTGATTTAAAATATCCAGAATTAGAAACGATGAAAAGTGTTTATGAAAGGGTTAAAGAGTTTATAGATGAAATAAAATTACAAAATAAGAATGTTTTATTAGTAACCCATGGTGGAATATCAAGGGCTATATATTGGTATTTTAATGGAATACCTAAGAATGGAAATTCATCAAACATTAATGAAAACTGTAAAATATATGAATATGATTTTTAGAAGATGAAAAAATGAGAAATATTGTTAAAAACTGATTAAAACAAAATAACATATATTATGATTGAAGATAGAAAGCAAGTGATTTTATGAAAAATAATATTAAATTAGAAAAAGAAAAAAACGAATATTTTATAGAATGGATATATAAAATATGGCATCATCATGATACTATAGATGATTTATATAACTGTAATTATGATGTAAAAATAAAATTCGGTGAAAATGAATTTTATTATAAAATATTAAAAGATGATATTATGGTTGGTTTTGTTGGGTTGGACTTAAGAGATGATGAAGTGTTAAATCAACACACTTTATATATAAATAGACTTTACATAGATGAAGAATATAGAAATATAGGCATTGGTGAAGAAGTAATTAAAAAAATAATTGATATTGCTAAAGATATGAATAGAGATATAGAACTTGAAGTATTTGGTAATAATCCTGCGATTCATTTATATGAAAAAATGGGATTTAAAGTACATTATAGAGATATGATATTAAAGATATAAAAGATAAAAAATCGTGAAAGAGGTGCAAAAATGAAGATTTATATTGTAAGACATGGACAAACAAAATGTAATGTAGAAAATAAGTATAATTGTAGATTAGATGAAGATATAAATGAAATGGGTATAGAACAGGCACAACAAGCAAGAGAAAAAGTAAAAAAATTAAATATCGATTTGATAATATGTTCTCCAATGAAAAGAACAAAACATACATGTGAAATAATAAATGCTAATAATATTCCAGTTATTTATGATGATAGATTAATTGAAAGAGATGGTGGAGTATTAACTAATACAATTCTTGATGACTATTATTTTAAAGAATACTATAATTATTATTCAGATAACGTAGTTGATGGACTTGAAACATTACCTGATTTGTTCAAAAGAACACATTCATTCTTAGACGAAATAAAAGAAAAATATTATGATAAAAATATTTTACTAGTAACTCATGGTGCAGTCGCAAGAGCAATGCAATTTTATTTTGAAGAATTACCAGAAGATGGTATGCTTTTAAATGTAAGTGGACTTAAAAATTGTGAAATAAAGGAGTATGAATTATGATATTAACAAGTAAGGAAGCAAGAGAACTATTAGAAATAGAAAGAAAAAATGCAAAGGATGATAGATGGATAGAACATTCAATATGTGTTGGTGATAGTGCTGGAATACTTGCAAAAGCACTAAAAGAAAAAGGATATAATGTGGATGTAGACAAAGCAATTACATTAGGTTATATTCACGATATAGGGAAATATAATGGTGAATCTCGTGGACATGTAATGAGAGGATATGAATATTTAAAAAATAAAGGATATGATGAAGAGTATGCTAATATATGTTTAACCCATTCATATTTAAATAATGATATTTTATGCACTGCTGGAGGTGTACCAGATAAAGAAAAAAATCCATTCTTAACATATTTTATAAAAAATCATGAATATACTATAGAAGAAAAACTAATAAACTTATTTGATTTAATGTGTACTACAAAAATATTAACATTAGATAAAAGATTAATTGATATTGTTCTAAGAAAAGGAGTATTTTCTAATACACAATATCATGTAAAAGAAACATATAAATTAAAAGAGTATTTTGATAATTTACTAGGATATAATTTATATGATTTGTTTCCAGAAATAAAGAATAATCTATAGATTCTTTTTTATTTTAAAATACATACGAACCTATGTTCATAAAAAATAAAATATGATATAATTAGTTGGAAAGAAGGTGCATAAAATGAATAAAGTTTATATGTGTATAGATTTAAAAAGTTTTTATGCATCAGTAGAGTGCGTCGAAAGAAATCTTGATCCGCTCGATACAAATTTAGTAGTGGCTGATAAATCTAGAACAGAAAAAACAATATGTTTAGCAGTAAGTCCATCCTTAAAAGAATATGGACTTAAAGGTAGAGCAAGATTATTTGAAGTAGTAAGCGCAGTAAGAAGAGTAAATATTGAAAGAAGAAAAAATAATAATTATAAAAAATTTGTAGGTAAATCGTATAAAAATAGTGAACTAAAAAATAATAAGTTATTAGAATTTGATTATATAGTTGCGAGTCCTAGAATGAAACTTTATATGAAATATAGTTCTGAAATATATAATATTTATTTAAAATATTTATCAAAAGATGATATTTTTGTGTATTCGATAGATGAAGTATTTTGTGATATAACTAATTATCTTAATATGTATAAAATGACACCTAAAGAACTTGTAAGTATGATTATAAAAGATGTATATAATAAAACAGGTATAACCGCAACCGCAGGAATAGGGACTAATATGTATTTAGCAAAAGTATCTATGGATATAGTTGCGAAGCACGCTTTACCAAATGAAATAGGTGTTAGAATTTCACAGCTTGATGAAATGAGTTATAGAAAAAAGTTATGGGATCATACACCACTTACTGATTTTTGGAGAGTAGGAAAAGGATATGCAAAAAAATTAGAAGAAAATAATATGTATACAATGGGTGATGTGGCTTTAATGAGTATTCAAAATGAAAACTTATTATATAAACTTTTTGGTATTAATGCAGAACTATTAATAGATCATGCTTGGGGATATGAAACTACAACTATAAAAGATATAAAAGAGTATAAACCTGAAAATAATAGTATATCAAGTGGACAAGTATTACACTGTCCATATGATTATAAAAAGGCTAGATTAATAGTCTCAGAAATGATTGATTCACTTGCACTAGAATTAACAGAAAAAGAAAAAATGACTAATTCTATAGTACTAATGATAGGGTATGAAATAGATAATACTTTTTCTTATGATGGTGACATAGTAACTGATTATTATGGAAGAAAAGTGCCAAAACCTGCACATGGTCATAAAACTCTTGACTATAGCACTTCATCAAGTAAAATACTTACAAGTAAATGTTTGGAGTTATATGATGAAATAATAAATAAAAATTTACTTGTTAGAAGAATAAATGTATGTGCATGTAATGTAATAGATGAAAAAGATGCTAAAAAAGAAGTTAATTTTAGTCAGTTAGATTTGTTTTCTGATAATAATAAAGTTCTAGAAGAGAAGAAAGAAGATAAGATAAAACAAAATGATGAAATAAAACTTCAAAAAACAGTTACCCGTTTAAAAAATAAATATGGTAAAAATATTATTTTAAAAGCAATGAGTTTAGAAGAAGGTGCAACTATGAAAGAGAGAAATATGCAAGTTGGAGGTCATAAAGGATGAAAAATGATTCAATAATTAATTTACCTCATTATGAACCAAAGTATCATAAAAGGATGAGTAAAATGCAAAGAGCGGCACAGTTTAATCCTTTTTCTGCTCTTACTGGATATGATGATATGGTAAAGGAAGTATCAAGAGTAGTAAATGAAAGAATAGAAATAAGTGAAGATAAAAAAGAAGAAATAAATAACAAACTAAATTTCCTAATAAAAAATAATAAACTAGATTCTTTTGTTTCTATAACATATTTTGTAAATGATACTAAAAAAGATGGAGGTAAATATTTTAAATATACGGGAAAAATTAAAAAAATAGATAATATAAATAAAAAGATTATTTTAAATAATGGTAAAATAATTAATATTTATGACATAATTAATATTTCAAGTAAAGTTTTAAGATAAGTAGGTGAAAAAATGTTTAATAATATTAATTTAAATTTATATAAAGATTTTTACTTAGTTTGTAAATATGGAAGTATAAATAAGGCTGCAAAAGAGTCATATACATCACCACCGGCAATAAGTAAATCAATAAAAAAATTAGAAAGTGAATTAAATAGACAATTATTCTATAGAAATAGTGATGGTATGATGCTTACAAGTTATGGCAAAAAATTACTATTTTATGTTGAAGAATCATTTAATAGTTTAAATGTTGCTGAAAGAACTTTAGTAGAAGAAGATACTTTAAAAAAAGGTAGTTTAAATATTGGAATACCATCTAATATAGGTTCATTTTTCTTATTTGATAATTTAATTAAGTTTCATAATGAATATCCAAATATAGATGTAACTGTAGTAACAGGTTCAACATCTAAATTAATAGAATTATTAAAATCACATACAGTTGACTTTGTAATTGATACATCCCCAATAAATATAGAATTATCTAATGATTATACTATCAAAGAACTTGCTAAAGTTAATTATTGTTTTACAGCAAGTAAAGATTTTGATACATCTAAAATAAAAAAATTAGAAGATTTGGAAAAGTATCAATTAATACTTCCAATTAAAGGTACAGCAAACAGAAATGATTTAGATGAATTAATTAAAGAAAAAAATATAAACTTTAATAATCCTCTTAATTTTCATACTAGTGAAATGATTATATCTGCAGTTAAAAATAATATTGGAATAGGATATGTAATTGAAGATTTGATTACAAAAGAAAGAAATTTAAAAATTGTTAATATAGATGACAAACTTCCTAATGTAAAAATAAATATAATATATAACAGTAAATATTTAACAGTAGCTCCTAAAAAATTTATAAATATGTATATAGATAAAACTATTAATTAAAAGTTAATAGAGTATTAAAAAATAGATAATTTTTCGTTATCTATTTTTTTGTTACAATTGTTTTAGGAGGAAAGAATTATGATAAAAAATATTGGAAATTTTAAAGATAAAATTGATGGAACAATAAAATGTGTTTATGAAATGGAAAACAAAAAAATAGTAGAAATGAGTGTTCTTTATAATAAGGAAGATAAGGATGTAGTATGTGTTCCAACCCACCATTTTTGTAATCTTGGATGTAAAATGTGTCATTTAACAAATAAGGGATTAAATAAAAAAATGATAAGAATAGAAATAGAAGATTTTATGAAATGTTTAATAGAAACATTAAGCAAATATAAAACTAATAAAAGTAAACTTTTAATTTCATTTATGGGAGTAGGAGAGCCATTATTAAATATAGATCTTATTTTTGATGTATTTAAAAACGAAGATAAAATTAAAGCATTAGGATACGAAAGTGTAAGTTATGCACTTTCAACTATGATGCCAAATGATAATTTAGAAAAGTTATCAGTATTAGTAAATGAATATAACATTCCACTAAAGGTTCATTTTTCACTTCATACACCTATTGATAGTGAAAGAAAAGAGTTAATACCAAGTACAAGAGTAAATGTTTCAAATGCATTAAAACTACTTTCAAATTATAAAAATCAAGTTATGAAAAATGAAAAAATAATGGATAATTATACTAAGTTTCATAGAAATAATATACCAGTTGAAATTCATTATACTTTAATAAAAGGTGTAAATGATGGAAATAAAGAGTTAAAATGTTTAATAAATTTATTAAAAGAATATAATATTCCGATTAAGTTTATAAAATTTAATGAAACAAATACTCTAAAGAGAAGTGATAATGAAGAAATTTGGATTAAGTCTTTAAAAGAAGAATTGCCTAATTTAAATATTAAGAGTTATTCTCCACCAGGAAGATGTGTTGGTAGTTCATGTGGTGAATTTACTAAACATTATTATCACTATGAAATTGAAACTAAGGAAGAAAAAGAAAATTTCTTAAAATGGAAGAAAGAGTATGAAATATAAGTGATTTAAAATAATAACTCTTGCATATCTTTAGAAGAAAATACAGTTTATTTACAGGATTTTATAGAAAATCAATTTAATAAGATTGCTATTACAATAATGCCAAATGATAATGGATGAAATTATTTAGAAGTTATTTCTAATTTTGAAGTATAATTTTATAAAAGAATAGCAAAGTTAGTTTTAAAAAAGTAAAAAATAGTTATAAAAGTAATTATGATTATGCAAAAGATATAGAGTTTATTGATACAATAAATGCTATTAAAGTAATTAGTGAAGTTGTTGTACCAGCCAGAGTTTAAGCAAGATAAAGTAAAAATGTAAAAGAAATAGATGAAGTTTTAAAATTAGTAGATTAAATGATCTACTTTTTATCTTGTTCTAATTTGGACTTGCTTTCATATATTTTATTAGAGGTGAATTATGTGTTTTTCAAAGATATACATGTTAGAATAAGATTATTTTTTGTAGTAGTAATTATTTTATTTTTAGTAATAATAGGGAAAGTAATATATATACAAGTATTTGAGTATGACAAACTGTCTAATTTATCTAGTGAACTTTGGAGCCGTAATTTACCTATAGAAGGTAGTAGAGGGCTAATATACGATAGAAATGGAGTTGTGCTTGCGGATAATGTTACAACAACAAGTTTAGTCTTAATACCAAATCAAATAATAGATAAGAAAAAAGTAACAAAAGAATTAGCTAGTATTCTTAATGTAACAGAAGAAG
The DNA here is from genome assembly GCA_900546245.1 of uncultured Mycoplasmatota bacterium. Taxonomy (GTDB): domain Bacteria; phylum Bacillota_I; class Bacilli_A; order RF39; family UBA660; genus CAG-433. Next base: position 13,001 of record URBY01000026.1, read on the forward strand.
AAATGGAAAAACATGTTAATAAAAAAACATCTATAGAAAGAGTACATCCAGAAGGAAGAAGATTATCATTTGAAGTTGCGGATAAAATAGCAGCTTTAAATTTAGACGGAGTTTATTTAGTAAAGGAGTCTAAAAGAAATTATCCGTATGATACTAATTTATCGCATGTTTTAGGTTATGTTGGAATTGATAACCAAGGATTATCAGGTCTTGAATTACAATATGATAAGTATTTAACTGGAGAATATGGTTCAATTAAATATTATTCAGATGCCAAAGGTAATAAGTTAAAATTAAGTGAAATATATGAACAACCACAAGATGGCATGAATATAACACTTACAATAAATAATGATATACAACTTGCGATAGAAAGAGAACTTGATAATGCAGTAAGTAAATATAATCCAGAACATGCACTTGCGATAGCGATGGATCCAAATACAGGAGAAATTTTGGGTATGAGCTCAAGACCTAATTTTTCACCATCAAATTATCAAAATTATAGTACAGAAGAAATAAATAGAAATCTTCCTATATGGATGAATTATGAACCAGGATCAACATTTAAAATAATAACTCTTGCGTCATCATTAGAAGAAAATACAGTTGATTTACAAAATGATCATTTTTATGATGGAGGTAGTGTAAGAGTAGCAAATGCAAAAATTAAATGTTGGAAAACAAAAGGTCATGGTGCACAAACATTTCTTCAAGTTGTTGAAAATTCATGTAATCTTGGAGTAAATACAGGAACATATTTGAATTTGAAGAAAAACTTGCAAATAATATAAATTACTCAACCAAACTAGAGGTTTGTTCTACTTATAATCTTATTTATGATGGAATTAAATATTCTAATAATGAAAGGATTGAAATAACTAAAAATACTAAAACTATATCTTGTATTGATGATGAAGTACAAAAAAGAAAATCAAAATTATTAAATGTAGATACAAGTTGTTATGAGAATATTATTTATAATAAAAAAGATATTGCTATAAAATTGTTTGATGAATTTGATAAACAAATATTAAATATTAGTAATAATATTAAAAGAAATTATTTAATGAAAAATGTTGCTTATAAGTTAGATAAAAAGATAATTGAAGTACAAATTAATCAGTCAGATATTCTAGTTTCCTTTTATAAAGATATAAAACAATTTGATAATCTTAATAGACTATCTATTAGAAAAGGATATAAAAATTCAACTTTATGTTATTATATTAAAATTACAGATTTAAAAGAAATAGCATATTTAATTGAATTATGTAATAAACTCTATAATTATTTAACTGAATCAAAAGTTAATCCAGTTGATAATTTATTTAATAAGTTATCAGTTAAAATTAATTCTATTGGAACTAATATTACTTCCCATACTACAAATAAAGGGCTTATATTTAAAAGTAGAAGAAATTTTACTATTATTTCCAAACGGAAATATGGTGTTTATATTAGACTATTATATGTTAATGATAATGATAATATACTTAGTGTTGTCGGAAGATCTAATTATGAGCCATTATGTAGATGTTTTAAAATTAATGAAGAAAAAGACATAGATATAATTATGCCATATATAATTAAAAGTTATGAAATATCAAAATATAATCCAGTAGATCTTAAAAATAATTTTATTGAATTATATTATAAATGATGATAAATTTTCGGAATTGTTATATACACTTTTTTCTTTTTTTATTATTAAAAATTGTCTATTATTATTTTTAATGATATAATTTAAACAGATAAAACTTATTTATAGTTGAAATGTTGGTGAAGGAAAAATGTCAATTATTGAATATGATTTAGAAAATGAAAAAGTGAAATACTTGATTGAAACAGATGAAAAACTTGGCAAATTAATTAAATTTATAAAACAAGCAAACATAATTATAGAAAAAGATGGATTTAAATGCATTGTTAAATATATAATTGGACAACAAATTAGTGATAAAGCAAGAGAAACAATATGGCAAAGGATTCGTAAAGAAATAGTTCCTTTAACTCCAGAGAAGGTGTTAACAGTTTCTATTTCAGATTTTAGAAATTATGGGTTATCTGAGCGAAAGATAATATATATTAAATCTTTAGCACAGGCAATTGTAAATAAAGAAATAGATTTTGATACTTTTCCTTTATTATCAAATGAAGAAATAATTAAAAAATTGACTAGTGTTAAGGGAATTGGTATGTGGACTGCTGAAATGTATTTAATTTTTTCTCTAGGAAGAGAAAATGTATTATCAAAAAGTGATGGCACAATAAGAAGGACAATTCAATGGATGTATAGTTTAGAAAATCTACCTACAGAGATTGAACTAGATAATTATTTTAAAAATTGGAAAAATTATGCAACGATAGTTTCAACATTTTTATGGAAATCAATAGAATTAGGTTTAACTAAAGAGCCCTTTGATGAAATAATATAAAATTGGAGGTTGCAATATGGATAATAGTTTACATTGGATGAATTATTCAATCGAAATAGCAGATAAAGCGTCGAATAATAATTTGAAAATTGGAATTGTTTTAGTAGTAAATAATAATCAAATTTTTAGTACTTTTAATGATGAGTTTAATAGCTTGTCGTGGGCTGATGTGCTCCTAAAAAAAATAAAAGAAGTAAATATTAAAAAGGCAGAAGAATTGTATTTAACTATTAATAGTATTAATAATAATACATTTGAATTAAGCAAGTTATTAGCTAAAATACAAATAAATAAAATATATATTGGTTTACCTGATCCATGCTTAAACCAGTATATTCAAAATGATCCAATATTGCAATTAAATAATATATATAGATATCCCGATACACTTCAGCAAAAAATATTAAGTCAAAAT
>URBY01000027.1 GCA_900546245.1 uncultured Mycoplasmatota bacterium
ATGAAACAGTCGCATATCCTACAGAGTGTGATTTATTAAATCCATAATCAGCAAATTTGTAAATTAAATCAAATACTTTATTACTTACTTCTTCACTATAACCTTTATTTATACTTCTTGAAATAAATTTTTCTCTTTCACTATCCATTATTTCATGTTTCTTTTTACTCATGGCTCTTCTTAAAATATCAGCTTCACCTAAAGTATATCCTGCCATTACACTCGCTATTTGCATTATTTGTTCTTGATAGATAATTATTCCATAAGTGCTTTCTAAAATAGGTTTTAAGTCATCAGTTAAATATGTAACTTTTTCTTTACCTTCTTTTCTTCTAATATAAGAATCTATATTTTCCATAGGCCCTGGTCTAAATAACGCTATTATAACTGCTAAATCATCAAATGATTCTACATTAAATTTTCTAAGTACATTTTTCATACCAGTTGATTCAAACTGAAATATTCCATCTGTATCTACACTTTTAAAAAGTTCAATTGTTTTTTTATCATCAAGTGGTATTTTAGAAAAGTTAACACTTTTTATTTCTGAAAGTAATTCGCTTATTAATGACAAGTTAGTAATAGATAAAAAGTCCATTTTAAGTAAACCAAGTTCTTCTAAGTATGTCATATCATAGCCTGTTATAAATTCATCATCTGATATTTTATAAAGTGGTATATATCTATCTAAGTTTTCTCTAGATATAATTACGCCTGCGGCATGAATTGATGTTTGTCTTTTTAAGTTTTCTAGGTGAGACGCAATATCATATATTCTAGTTAATAATGTATCTTTTTCCAATCTATCTTTTACTAAATCACTTTTTTTGTTTTCTGAAAGAGATAAATTAGAATCTATTAATTTAATAAAATCATCTGTTTTTTGAGCTTGAATATCAAATATTCTAGATATATCTCTTAATACTTGTTTTGCTTTTAATGTAGAAAATGTAAGAATTTGCGCAACTCTTTTATTACCATATTTATTTTCAACATATTTTATTACTTCATCTCTTCTTGAAGCATCAAAGTCCATATCAATATCTGGCATTGTTACTCTTTCTGGATTTAAGAATCTTTCAAATAATAAATCATATTTAATTGGATCTATATCTGTTATACCAAGTGAGTAACTAACAAGGCTTCCAGCTGCACTACCTCTTCCAGGTCCTACTAATATATCATTTCTTTTTGAATATCTTACATAGTCAAATACAACTAAGAAATAATTACAAAATCCCATTTTATTTATAATATTTAATTCATACATTAATCTATCTGCGTATTTTATAGGAACTTTATTATCTAATCTTTTAAGTAATCCTTTTTTACATAACTCTGTTAAATATTTAAATTCATCAAAGTTTTCATCTTCATTATATTTTGGTAATAAACCTGTATTTTTTTCTATCTTTAAATTAACACTATCAATAATTATTTTATAATTAATAATATCATTTTTATCCATTAAATTAAGTACTTCGTCATTATCTAATAAATAATTATAGTTATCAAATATATATTCTTTTTTATCACTTAATTTAACTCCATCTTTTATCATATATAAATACTTTAAGTATTCTTTATCTTCTTTATTTAATACTCTTATTTCATTTGCGAATACACATTTTTTATTTTTTATATTATTTCTTTCTTCTTTTGTTTTATATGATACAAATATATTTTTATAAAAAGGACTTATTTCATCATATATATTAATTGATTCATAAGGAACAATACATAATACATTATCACTATTTTCTTTTAGAATTTGTATAGTTTTTTCATTACTACATATATAACATAAATTTTGATATCCTTTATAATTTTCTGCATAAAGTAAAATACTATAATCATTTACCTTTACTTCAAGACCAATTATTGGTTTTATATCATATTTAAGCATTGTCTTATAAAATTCCATAACTCCAAACATATTATCATCTGTTATCGATAGTGCATTTATATTTAACTCTTTTGCCCTTTTTGCTAAAGATTCTATAGTATTTAAACTAGTAAGCAAGGAATAATTAGTTTTAACTCTTAGTGGTATATAATTCATATTAATCCTCCTTACATTTATTGTACACAAAATACCAAATTATTACAATATAATTGACTTAAAACGAATAATATGTTAAAGTTATTAAGCAAGAAGTTTTTTAAAGGAGGAATTACAATGTCTAAAAAAGTAACAGCAAAAAGACCAAATTCAGCTAATAACGTTTCTCATGCTAAAAATGTAACAAAAAGAAAACAAAAATTAAATTTCCAATATGTAACAATAAATGGTGTTAGATTTAAAACTACAGCTAGAGAAGCAAGAATACTTAGAAGATTAGCTAGCAAATAATTAAGTAACCATTTGGTTACTTTTTTTATTACCTAAAATAAGAAAAATTTGATATTTCTATCAAATTTATCTATATTTTTTTATTTCATTATTTAAAAGTACAACAAAATCATCTATTGATATTGTAACTGTTTCAGTACTTCCATGTTTTCTATATGATATATTACCATTTTCTTTTTCTTTATCACCTAAAATAATAACTAATGGTATTTTCTTTAAGTTTGCTTCTCTTAATTTATATCCAAGTTTTTCTTCTCTATCATCAAGCTCAACTCTTATATTATTTTCTCTTAAAGTATTTTCTATAGTTTTAGCATATCTTAAATGATATTCATTATTAACTGGTATAATAGTTGCTTCTACTGGAGAAAGCCAAAGTGGAAGGGCTCCTTTTGTTTCTTCTAGTAAGAATGCTAAGAATCTATCTAATGATCCTAAAATAGCTCTATGAATAACAACTGGTCTTTTTTTACTTCCATCTTTATCTATATAACTTAAATCAAATCTTTCTGGAAGAAGGAAATCAAGTTGACAAGTTGAAAGTGTTACATCATGTCCAATAGCAGATTTAACTTGTACATCAAGTTTTGGTCCATAGAATGCTGCTTCACCTTTTGCTTCATAAAATGGAATATTAAGTTCTGTTAAAACATTTCTAAGTTCATTTTCAGCACTTTCCCACATTTCATCATCATCAAAATATTTTTCTTTATCTTCTTTATCTCTAAGTGATAATCTAAATTCATAATCATTAAATCCAAAGTCTTTATAAGTATCAAGTATTAACTTAACAACTCCTGCAAATTCATCTTTTATTTGTTCTTTGCTGCAGAATATATGTGAATCATTTTGAGTAAATGCTCTTGTTCTTTCTATACCACAAACAGCACCTGATGCTTCATATCTAAAGTCATTTGCAACTTCAGCAAGTCTTATAGGTAAATCTCTATATGAATGAAGTGAATTTTTATAAATCATCATATGATGAGGACAATTCATTGGTCTTAATACATATTCTTCTTCATCTAACTTCATAACAGGGAACATATCTTCTTTATAATGATCCCAGTGACCAGATGTTTTATATAAATCAACACTACCTAAACTTGGTGTCCATACATGTTTGTATCCTAATTTTATTTCTTTATCTTGAATATATCTTTCAAGTAATAGTCTAATCATACCACCATTAGGAAGCCATAAAGGTAGTCCCTTACCTACTAATTCTGAATTTGTAAATATTTCTAGGTCTTTACCTATTTTTCTATGGTCTCTTTCTTTTGCTTCTTCTAGTAATTTTAAGTGTGCATCTAAATCTTCTTCTGTATTAAAACATACACCATATACTCTTTGAAGCATTTTATTTTTAGAATCACCTTTATAATAAGCACCTGATACTTTTAATAATTTAAAGTATTTCATATCTTTAGTAGTATTCATATGTGGTCCACGGCATAAATCAACAAAGTCATCTTGTTTATATGCACTTATTGTTTCACTGTCATCTAAGTTTTTAATAATATCTACTTTATATGGATCATCTTTAAACATCTCTAAAGCTTCTTCTTTAGTAAGTTCTAATCTTTTAATTAATTTATTACTTTTTGATATTTTTTTCATTTCTTTTTCTATTTTAGGTAAATCTTCTTCTTTTATAACTTCATCACCTAAATCAATATCATAGTAAAAACCTTCTTCTATAACAGGTCCAACCCAAAACTTTGCATTTGGATATAAATGTCTTACAGCATGCGCTAAAAGATGTGCACAGCTATGATTAAGTGTATTTAATTCTTTATTTTCTTTTATATTGATCATTTCTCTTCTCCTCCATTAAATCTTTAAAATATTCTTTTTTTAAATCTTTGTAAACTCTTTCTTTTCCATATTTTCTCCAAAGAAAAAAGGATGGCATTTAAGGAGTGCATGTGCACGGTACCATCCTTTATTTTACTTAATTTAGATAACGGCCTTTAAAACCGAAAATTATTAATTTCACTCAGAAGTAGTAACTTATTAACTAACTAATTAGCCTTCCACCAATGGCTAACTCTCTTTATAGTAATCATTAATAAATCATGTCTTCGTCACAGATTTACAAATAAATAATATCACATTTTATAAAACATGTAAATATAATTAATGATTTTTATTTAATGAATCAACCATTTTTTTAACATATGTTGTAATTTCTTCCTTTGTTTCTTCTTTTGGAATATTAAATATATATTGATGAAGTAATAACTGACACATTAATGATGATTTATCATATATTGGAGATGTTGCCTTTGAATAAGATTTATAATTTTCAAAACCAGAATTATAATTATCCGCAAATGTTGAATAATGGTTTTTTCTGCCATCACCACATAAAAATATACCTGGTATATTACATTTTATAAAACATTCACTAACAATACATCCATATAAAATCATATATTTTTTTACTAAAGAATGTCCAATATTTTGTATTGATGGATAAGGAGTAAAATTATTATTATCTACTATTGTATGAAGTTCTGCAAGTTCTATTACAGTTTCTTTTAATTCTTTACAAACATTATCTTCTGAAATTATTTTAGAAATATCACCATATACCAAATTTTTACTTGCTTTAATTTTTGTTTTAAGTATTTTATAATCTCTAATTATTCCATTTCTATCTATTTCAACAAATAAACTAATTGCATTTTTCATTTTATTAGCACTTAATGATGCTTTTTGTTTATTAAAATTAACTCCTGTTTTAAAAAATTCAGTAGCATCTTTAAAATTACCTAATGAATATACATCCGCAATATGAATACCTAAAATAAAGGTCCCATCATTTGTTTTTTCAACTGATAAACCATCATCTATCTTACTTGTTGCATTACTTTTTATATTATTATTTCCATCAATCATAATCTCATTGTCAACAGTTATTATGTATTCATTATCAAGTAATACTCTATTATCATATTTATCTATTGTAAGTGATTCAATTTTTCTTTTTAATACGCCTTTATCAAAGGATATATCATTTATTCCAAGTAAATTATAGAATTCATTTTTATTTAAATTTAAACATTTAATATTTATTATATAATTTAATAAGTTTTTATAATATAAAAATCTATTAGCTTTCTTATTTTTAGCATTATATACAGAATTATAAAGAAGTGTATTAAAATCTCTACCTTTAAAGTCAATGCATTCACTAAGTAATTCTAAATTAGAAAACATCAATTTTAATGATTCATTAATATTATCCGATTTCAAAATTTTTTCAGTAACATTTTCAAAATTGATTATTTTTTCAAGTTCAATAATATCAAGATCAATCCTATCTGCAATAGTATCTTTAAGCATATTAATATGTAATAATATATGCTTTATAGAGTTAAATAATTCAATATCTTTTTCATTCAAATCAAGAATTTTAATTTTTAAAGAATCTCTTAAATCATTTAATATATTTATTGCTTTTTTTACATCAGAAAACTTATTATACTTTAAATTATTTAAGTATTTAAAAACATTATGAACTTCTTTTTTAGCTAAATAATCTTCATTATTCATAGATAAAATATATTTTTTAATTTCAATTATATCACAAAATTGTTTCTTAAACTTTTTATAAGTAATGCCATCAGAAGAATATTTACTATATAATTGTTTTGAGCTTGGAACACCACTTCTAAATGAATCAATAATACCTACCATATACTTCCTCCAAACATCTAATTTCTTTTATTTTCACTTATTAAAGTTAAATCATCAGTTATAAATTTAATACGTTCTATTATACGTTTTGCTTTAATTTTGTCAATTTTATCTTTGCTTTCACTTAAATGTACTTCAAGTTCTTCAATCGATAAATTAGATGTAAAAAATGTTGGAAGTTTTTCATCCATTCTATACTGAATAATTGGTCCTAATATTTCATCTCTTGACCATGATGATATATTTTCTGCTCCTATATCATCTAAGAGTAGTAAATCTGCTTTTTTAGCAAATTCAAATTTTTCTTCAAAATCTTTTCCAAAAGATGATTTTAAATTTCTTAAAAACTCTGGATAATAAATAAGTGCACCTTTATATCCATCTTTAATAAGTTCATTAATCATTGCTGAGACAATATACGATTTGCCAGAGCCAAAATTACCACTTAAGTATAAACCTTTACAAGATTTACCCTCTTTATAATCCTTTATAAAATTTATAACCCATTTTATTAGTTCTTTTCTTTTTTTATCATCGGTATAAATATCTTTCATTTTAGCATTTCTAACTTCTTTAGAAACTTCAAAGAAATAACCATCTTTTATATATTCTATGTCATGTAAAATTTTATTTTTGTATTTACAAGTTTTATGTGAAAAATTAAGATTACCATCTATAATAATTGGTTCATAAAAACACCCTATAACTTCATTTTTACAATTTTCAATACCTTTACAATTTTTGCAATTTTCTTTTTCATCAAAACACTGTTTTAAACTAGATGTATATTTCATTAAAATCTTATCATTTAAATTAATAGACTGAGTAAATTTTTTAAATTCTGGATTTTTATTTTCTTTAAAATATTCTACTTCTAAATCAGTTAAATTTTTATTTTTCTTTTCGTTAATTATTTCTTCTGCTTTAATCATATTATCACCTTTTTACTACATAAAATCTTTAAGTAAATCTTTTACTTCTTCCTCTTCTTTTTCACTCATCTTTTCTTTTTCTATTTTCTTATTAAACCACTCAGGAACAATTGTTTCATCTTTTTTATATGTTTTAACACTTTTTTGAACCATACTTTTTCTTTTCTTAAATTCTTTTTCTGCTTGATTCATCGCATCTTCTGCAGTTTCAATATTAAGTCTTTTCCATTGACCCGCAATAGTTTCAACAAAATTCTTTGTTAGTTTTTTATTATTTATTTTCATAACATAATCTAATAATACATTAACAACTGCTGGTTTTAAATTTAAATCAACCATTAAGCTTTCAATCAAATTTAAATCTCTAGTTGTTGGTTTTGCCCCGTTATATTTTCCTTTTAAGAAATTATATGGAGATACTGTTTCAAATATATAAATCATCTTTGCTCTTTTACTATCATTACCTATCGGATTTCTTAAATATTCTGGTTGTTTTTGATATATAAGTGATGGAAGTTTTCCATTATTTTCAAATTGATAATAATTTCTAGCATTTTTTCTAAATAAATTTTTATCAACATTGTGTTTTTCATTTATAGAATTAATTATTATTCCTTTTATTTCATCAATGTCCAAATTATAAATATATGATATATTTTGAATCAAAACTTTTTCATCTTTTGTAAAATCAGTTTTTGCAAGTAACCCTTTTGGAAGTACAGATAAAAGCATATCAAAATCTATCTTACTTTCAATTTCTAAATCAAGTTTATGAATACTTTTTATATCACTTGCTGAATTTAAGAACGTATTACCTGGTACACTATCAAATACCTCTGAAAAAGATTTTGTTATATCATTATAACTACTATAATTAATTCTTGGGACTTTAAACCTATTAACTAATCTCTCATATTCTTTTTTGCCAACATTATTATAAAGTACAATGTTAAGTATTGGATGAGAAAATATTTCATGAGCCGATAATGGTGAAAATATTTCATATATATATGAATTAACATCTTCACCTTCCTTGAAATACGATTTAATAAGCCCAATTGCCTCAAGTTTTTCTCTTGAAATAACTATATCACTTAATTTCATTCTCATACTTGTCATTAAATGATGATGTGAATTTTCTTCACTCATAAATTCATTTTTATCTAAATCAAGACATAATGTAAGATAAAGATTTATTGCACTATTTCCTATAATTGGTTGATAAAGCATAGTTAATATTTTACTATCATTTTCTTGTAAAATAGTTTTATTAACTACAATATATGTATCTGCGGGTAAAATATTAACCATAAACTCCTCCTAAAACTTATAATTATTATAAAATAAATTTAAACTATTTACAATAAAATTCATAACTTTATAGTTATGAATTTAATAATTTAAAGATTATCATATGTTTTAATTAATTTGTAGTTATCATCTTTTTTTTCAAGTTCAAAATATGATGAATTACTTATATAACTACTTTCACATGTTCCATTTGATATAGCATATGGGAAAAACATTTTATCTCTTTCTAATGTATCACACACTGATTTTATATAATTATCAAAATAAATATTATAATTTATATTGCAAATAAATTTATTATCTTTATAAAAACATTCTAAAACATCAACTTTTACATTTTTAGGATATGCTAAATTAGCATCTGATTTTTTAATATCATCAACATAATTACTAATAACATTTTTAAACTTAATTAATTTTTCAGTATATGTGCTTGAATCAAAATATACTAATTTTTTATTATCATTTTGTATAAGTTCATCAGATAAAATCTTAAAACTAATATTATTATCAAGAGTTACAATGTTATCAGTTAATGCATAAGTACCATTAACAACATTGTAATAACTTTCTTCTTCATTTTTATATCTATATTCATACTTATCATTGTTAAATTTAACATAAGAACTACCTTCAATATTAAGTATATATTTTTTATTTGATAAAACATTATTACTAATTACGGTATGCTTTTTATCATTAAAAAATAATTTACCTATAAAAATGCCAAGAATTAAAGTAAATAAAATACTAGTTATATAAATTACTATTTTTTTCATATTTCACCTTTTCTTATATTAATTGTAACAAAAAAAATACTCTTTGAAAAGAGTATTTTAAATATCAAAATAATATTTTGTATTATCTTTTTTTAAATTTAATACTGGTGCATTTTCTTCTTTTTCTTCACCATCTTCTAATTTTTTTAAATAATTAAATGCTTCTGTATCCGAAAGTGAATTTAATTTTTCTACTTCATCTGGACTAGCATTTAAAATTGTTTTAACATACTTCTTATATTTGTTTATTAATATATTTATTTTTTCCTTATTTGTAACCATTTAGGCATCTCCTCCTATGCGATTATATATTATAAAGTAAGTAGGGCAAAAAGTCAAACATCTAGCATTTATTTATAAATTCTTCTATTAATAATCTACTATTAATATCATTTTTCATTGATTCTGGATGCCACTGAACACCAACATAAAATTTTTTATTTTTATCTTCTACTCCTTCAATTACAAAATCATCACTATATGAACTAATATCCAAATTAGTATTAACAATACAATATTTATGTCTACTATTTACATACATACTATTACAATTTAATATTTTATAAATAAAAGAATTATCTTTTATTGTAACTCTATGCACATATTCATTTTTACTATAATGGTTATCTGTATCTAATAATTCAACATTACCATTAAATGCTTCTGCCATACACTGCATACCTAAGCATATTCCAAAAGTTGGTATATCTTTTTCATTTAAGTACCTGCAAAGTTTTAAATCAATATCACTGTAATTATCCCCTCCTGGTAAAATTACTCCATCACATATATTAATTATTTCCATTACTTTATTAAAGTCCATATCATCTGTTAAAACAATTCCAATTATAATAATATCAAAAGGATTTAAATAATTAATAATTTCATTACTAATTACCTTATACTTTTCTTCATTTCTAAGAACAATTCCAATTTTTTTCATATACACCTCATATCTATCATTAAATATAATATGAAAAGATATAGAAATTTATTATTAGTAACAATATTTATATTTTTAGAATTATTTTTTTTGTATAACCCTAAATTTATAATAAATAACTTTAATAAAACATTAAATATATGTTTATATAGCTTACTACCCAGTATGTTTATTTCAATTTTAATAAGCCAAATATTAATAAATTTAAACTTTGAAAGATATATTCCAAAAAAAATACAAAACGCTATAACAAAATTATTTAATATTTCACCAAATGAATTTTCTTGTTTTTTATTATCTATTTTAAGTGGATACCCTAACAACGCAAAACTATTAAATGATAGTAAAAATTTAAATAATATAATTCATTATACAAATTTTGTTAATCCAATTTTTTTAATTACTACTGTTGGATGTTTATATTTAAAAGACATAAAATTAGCAATTATTATATTGCTAACACAATATATTTCTAATTTTATACTAGGTATATATTTTAGAAATAAAAATGAAGACTATAGCATTATAAAAACAAGTAAAAATATAAATTTTTTATCTATATATTCAAATTCACTAAAAAATACAATAATATCATTATCTATTATTTTCGCAAACATATTATTTTTTTCTGTAATAATTAGTATTGCTAAAACATTAATAAATATAAATCCTATAATTGATAGTTTGATATTTGGATTAATAGAATTTTCTAATGGTATATATCTTATTTCAATATCTACTTCAAATAAGTTTTTACAAGGTCTTATAATAACAATTATTATTACATTTGGTAGCTTTAGTATGCATATGCAAGAACTTTCATTAAATAAAAAAATAAGATACTTGAAATATATTAAATATAGAATAGTTAATATATTACTTTCTCTTATCATTTATTTTATACTATTTAGTTTTGTATAATTATTTTCATTATTTTATCTTTATCATTTACTTTAATATTAATTTTAATTATATAATAATTTTCTTGTTGAACTATCGAATACTTAGTACTCTTAAATTCACAGTTATCAGGTAATTCATATATAGTATTATCATATGTAATTGAATTATTATCAAATGATATAGTTTTATTATTTGGAACCCATTCTTTACTTGTAATAGTAATTGTATTTCCATTTGATGATACTGTAATATCTGCAGCAACACTAATATCACTATAAATTTTTTCAAGTAAAGTAGACTGATATACAGAATATTGTTGTTCTATTACAAGATCTGTTTCTTCACTACTTACAACTACAACAGTTTTAATTAAATAAACCATTACAATCATAATTAATGAAAAACTTACAACAACTTCTACTAATGTAAATCCTTTATTATTTTTCATATTTCCTCCTAATTACTATTACAAGATGATTGATCATATCCACAATATGATATTTTAGCGTATCCATTACCTGAATTACCTGTCATCGTTCCTGTTCCATCATGATTAGGCATTTTTTCATTACCTGCAACCATTTTTGCATTTTGAAATTTTTTACCAGAATAATGATATGAACATTCTATATTAGTTGTACCATCTGTACATCCAGATTTAGGTGTAAGTGAAGATGCTGATGCAATTGCAACACATCCGGCATATCCAGACACATATGATGAACCTCCTCCGGCAGATGCTATATGTCCTGAATTAGATCCACCATAGTAACCTCCACCGCCACCGGTAATAGCAGAATTACTAGTTGCAATTCCACCTCCTATACCAAATAAACCTGTTATTACACCAGAAGAAACACTGCTTGCTTGTGCACAATCAGTAGTAATTTTACCACCTGATGTTTGAGTAGCACCAAGCCCATAACAGTATTGATCAGATGTATTTGTTCCTTGAGATCCAGCACCACCAACAAGACTACCACCATAACCTCCTTGATTATATAATGTTTCTACATTTGAACCATTAAAAGCTCCGCCACCTCCTGCTGCAACCATTATCCTTGACTTTAAACTAGCATCATTATTCCACACACCACTAGAAAGTCTTATATCAGTAGCTCCTCCGCCACTTGCAAAAGAACGATTACAACAAGATTGTCCTCCAGTTGCACCACCACCATTATATCCACCTGATACAATTTGCGCAGTGCTAACGCTACTTTTACTACCTTGCCCACCTACATGTATATATAAATTAGTTCCTTTTTCTAAATATATTTCACCATAAGTATATGCACCCTTTCCACCAGAGGCACTTGGAATTGAACTATAAGTATCAACATTACCGCCTTGAGCTCCCCAAGCTTCTATCTTATAATATCCATTCATTGGAACAGTGTAAGTTTGTTCTGAACCTGTATAATTAAATTTAGCAATTGTTTGAATTTCTTCCTCTTCTTCACCACAACTAACGCCTACTAATGAATAACTATAATCATTATATATAACAATATATCTATATACACATTTACTATCATTTTCAATATTACTTAATTCTTTTTGTATATTTTTTTTAAGTACTCCGCTGCTTATTAATTTAGTCATATCATATGTAGAAAAATATAATTGTTTTACATTTAATTCTTTAAAAAAAGTTACATTGTTTACTTTTATACTTTGTCCATTTAAATAATTATTAACATCTATATATCCATTTTTATTAGCATTAACTTTAAAATCATTTACATATTTATATAAATACTTTTTAACAGCATTCGCACTATATAATCCATCTACAGTATTATATTTTGTTAATTCATTTTTTTCTTTCACATAAGACTCCATAGAATTAACATATAAAGTAGTTATCGCAAGTGCTACAACTGTTAATACTATGATAGTTTCAGCTAAAAAATATCCTTTATTATTATTTTTTAACATTTTTATCACCCTATTCTTGATATTCTTATAGAAATATTATATAATATTTTTAGGATAAATACTAGAGGTAAAAATGTATTTATAAGAATAAAAAAGATAAAAGAGGGTAAATTTATGTTAAAAACGTTTAATTTTGAGAAACTACCAATAGTTGAAATAGTTAATGAAATAATTATAGATGCTACTAAAAACAGGGCCAGTGATATTCATATTGACCCATTTAATGATGTATTAAAAATTAGAATAAGAATTGATGGAACACTAATAGATTATGCAACTGTTCCAAATGATTATAAGAAAAATTTAGTAACAAGAATAAAAATAATTGCAGGAATGAATATTACAGAAAATAGATTACCTCAAGATGGTGCTATAAAAACATCTCTTAATGGTATTCCTCTTGATATGCGTGTATCTTCCCTTCCTACTAATAATGGTGAAAAAATAGTTATTCGTATTCTTGATTATTCTATGAGTATACAAGGTCTTGAAAAATTAGGATTTACTAAAGACAATTTTGAAAAAATAATGAAAATGATAAATTTACCAAATGGAATTATCCTCGTAACAGGTGCTACTGGTACAGGTAAATCTACTACAGTATATTCTATCTTACAAAGATTAAATCGTGAAGAAGCAAATGTTATTACAGTTGAAGATCCAGTTGAAATGGATATTCCAGGTGTAAACCAAGTACAAGTTAATAGTGAAATTGGTCTTACTTTTGCTAATGTACTTAGATCTATATTAAGACAAGACCCTGATATAATTATGATTGGTGAAATTCGTGATGATGAAACAGCTACCATTGCAGTTCGTGCATCAGTTACAGGGCATTTAGTATTATCAACAATACATACAAATAACTCTCTTAATACAATTGAAAGACTTCTTGATATGGAAGTTGAAAGATATTTACTTGCTGCTTCATTATCTGGAATAATTTCTCAAAAACTTGCTAGAAAGTTATGTCCACATTGTAGAAAAAAAATTACACCTACTCCATATGAAAAATATTTATTTAAGAAAAATCTTGGTGTAGATCTTAACGAAATATATGTTGCAGGTGATGGTTGTGATAATTGTATGAATGGTTATCGTGGTCGTATCGCGATACATGAAGTATTACTAATAGATGAAGATATTAGAGATGCAATTTCAAATAATATTAGAAAAGAAGAATTAAGAAAACTAGTATATAGTGAAAATGTACATACACTTTTACAAGATGGACTTATTAAAGTTGCTCAAGGATTAACTTCATTTGAAGAAATAATTAAATTAATTGAATTAGATGTTGAAGATATAGTTATTCCAAAAGGTGAAAACGCAGAAAATAATAATGTACAAGATAATAACATTGAACAAAAATAAAACATATCACAAGATATGTTTTTTAATTTTCATTTATTTTGTTAATTTCTTCAATAGATAAACCTGTTGCTTTTGATATGTCTTCTAGTGGCATATTCATTGATAATAAGTTTTTAGCAATACTTGATTTTTCTTGAGATATACCTTCTTCTTTGGCCTCAGAAAGTAAACTATTTTGTATTTTCTTTTTATCCTCTTCTTCACTCATATACTTTTGAAATTCCGGATCATCATTTACTATTGTTACATTTGTTATATATTTATCTACTATCTTATCTTTTGGCATACTCTTTAACTCCTTTTTATCTAAATCAAGCATTATCATATATTGATTCTTCTTGATTTCATCTTCATTTTTACTATACCAAATTTTATCATAATAATCCATATTTATTTCATATATTATGAAATTTTTAACATATAGTTCACCTTTTTCATTCATTATCTTGTATATTTTCATTTCTTCATTATTTCTTCCTAGTCCCCATGTTAAATTAACTTGAATTATATCAGTGTCTTCATTATATGTATCGCCCACATTTGCATTAGACTGATATATATTACAAATATATGCAGTACTTCTAGTATGAAGATAATCCTTATTTTGTGAATTAATCTCTAATTTACTATTTTTATTTTAAGAATAAATTCTAAGAGTGCTTTTAATAAATCACTATTATTAGGGTTTAAAAATACTTCCTTAAATGCTCTATCATTTTTTCATGTATAAAATTTTGCAATTTTCCCCTTCTTTCATTAGGATAAGAATACTTTTAAAATATCCTTTCACTTATTTTATTCTCCATAAAACATAACTTTTCCCCTAAAAAGCAAAAAAACATGACTTTTAAATCATATTTTAATATTCTATATTCAATTTTAGAACTTCAATGGCGGGACGAACACCAATACCTCCAACATTCGAAATAGCGAAGTCACCAACATAACGATCGCTGTTGTGCACACGCCAAGCATCGGCAAAATAACCAGAAAGAGGGTTCTCTAGCCAGTATCCATAGTTTCTTATACTTGCATTTGAATACTTTGTGTTTTCCATTAAATAATTACAACTATCCAATTCTCCTGTTGTATAATTACCAACTGTTATACCACATGCTTTATTTATTTCTTGAGCAGTTAATAATCTTGCCGCTTTTCCAGCATAACTAAAACTATCTGGCAATGTTCCTCCTGCTGTTGTATTCGCTCCTTTTTCATTTATAATTGCTCTAGAAATACTTTTTAAACTTACATTTCTCCATTCACTTGTACTTGGTAACTCTTCTATAGCTGTTACAGGTCCATTATTATTTTTTCCACTTAAATCATATGCTGCCAATTTGCTATTACTTGCTTTACCATTACTTACATTATTATAATATATTAATACTGCTGTATCATCTTCAAACTTATTTGTACTTGTATTATAATAGTCACTTACATAATAAAATCTTTCTGTATTTTCATCATATGTTCCATCGCCATTTACATC